>NZ_JBCOME010000007.1:0-95554 GCF_040924365.1 Ruminococcus sp. 1001136sp1_2201st1_G3_2201SCRN_220225
ATATAAATCCCGTCAAGTCCTTGATTTTGCGGGATTTTTTGTTGCTCAGAATTTCAAAAAATGTCAAGGATTGTCAAAAATCTGCCCCGCATTTACCTCGCGGGTTCATACTTTTGACCATCTATCCCAAACTGTTCCGAAGAAATTCTTTCTATATAGCAAAAGAGGATCCGCCAGCAACTCAGCGGTTCCTCTTTTCATTTACACAGTCTGCAAGCCAAACGCATCAAACTGTTTTTATTTTACTCATAAGTAATTACGCCCGGTCTTCATCCTCCAGCATTTTCTCAAAAATCGGGAAGCAGTCGAAAGTTGCAAAGTAATCTCTTGGGGTCTCGGCGCGACGGATCATATCGAAGCTTCCATCTTCGTGAAGAAGGATCTCCGCAGATTTCAATTTACCATTGTAATTATATCCCATGGAAAAACCATGTGCGCCAGTATCATGAATCACCAGATAATCTCCCATATCAATCTTCGGAAGATAACGGTCAATTGCAAACTTATCATTATTCTCGCAAAGAGATCCTGTGATATCATACAGGTGATCGCAAACCTGATCCTCTTTTCCAAGAACAGTAATATGATGATAAGCACCGTACATAGCCGGCCGCATAAGGTTTACTGCGCAGGAGTCCACACCGATATACTCTTTGTGAGTGTGCTTCTCATGAATCGCTTTTGTTACCAGGCAGCCATAAGGTCCCATCATGAATCGTCCAAGCTCTGTATAAATAGCTACATCTCCCATTCCTTCCGGAACCAGAACTTCTTCATATACCTTGCGTACACCTTCTCCAATTGCACGAATATCGTTTGGAGTCTGCTCCGGGCGATAAGGAATACCAATACCACCGGAAAGATTGATGAATTTAATATGCGCCCCAGTCTCCTTCTGAAGCTTCACAGCAAGTTCAAACATAACCTTCGCAAGCATCGGGTAGTAATCGTTCGTCACTGTATTGCTGGCAAGAAATGCATGAATTCCAAACTCCCTGGCGCCCTTACTCTTCAGGATACGAAATGCATCAAAAATCTGCTCCGTAGTCATGCCATATTTTGCATCCCCAGGATTATCCATAATATCATTGCTGATCTTGAACACTCCACCAGGATTATAACGGCAGCTAATGATCTCCGGAATCTTTCCAACAGCTTTCTCTACACTCTCAATATGAGTGATGTCATCAAGATTGATAATTCCACCGATCTCATCTGCATATTTAAACTCTTTATCCGGAGTGTCATTAGAGGAAAACATAATGTCTCCCTTCTTGCATCCGATAGCTTTGGAAAGCATCAGTTCTGTCATGGATGAGCAGTCACATCCGCAGCCATATTCCTGCAGAATCTTGATCAGAAACGGGTTCGGGGTTGCCTTTACTGCAAAAAACTCCTTAAAGCCCTTGTTCCATGCAAAAGCTTCCTTTAAAGCCTGTGCATTTTCCCGGATGCCCTTCTCATCATAAAGATGAAATGGGGTGGGATATTTTTCGGCAATTTCCTGTACCTTCTCCAGTGTTACAAAAGGTGTCTTTTTCATAATAGTTTCTCCTCGTTTGTAAAATACAGCACTCGCTGCGCTTAAAAAGTAATTTTTCTATTGCAACAAATCAGATCATGTGACAGCTTTATTTGGCTTCAATCACATGCAGCATATTTGTTACAGCACCTTCCCGGGTCATATTGGTAGCAGGATCTCCAACCGTAAATACGATCAGGTCTCCTTTCTTTGCGAGCCGCTTTCTGCGGACAACGCTCATGGCCTGGGAAATAATGTGCTCTGTAGAATCCTTCTCGTATCCTTTCAGCGGTGTAACGCCCCATACAAGCTGAAGTCTATGCAGAATCGTATCATTGGGAGTGACAGCATAAATAGGAGCTTCCGGCCGGAAATTGGAAATCAGTCTGGCTGTTCTTCCTCCAAAGGTAGGAGTCACAATGGCCTTGGCCTTCAGATCTCTTGCAGTCTGCACTGCAGCCAGTCCCACAGCACTGGACACTCTGCTCTCACCACACATATTGCGGTTATGGGTATAATCCTCATAATTCAGGTGAGGCTCTGTGGTCTGTGCAATCTCCACCATCATCTTCAGTGCTTCCAGCGGATATTTACCAGCTGCAGTTTCACCGGAAAGCATGATCGCATCTGTACCGTCGTAAATAGCATTGGCAACGTCTGCCACCTCAGCTCTTGTAGGACGTGGATTACGGATCATGGAATCCAGCATCTGGGTAGCAGTAATAACCGGAACATAGTTCTCATTGCACTTGCGGATGATCATTTTCTGGATATAAGGAACCTCACTTGGAGGAATCTCCACGCCAAGATCGCCTCTGGCAACCATAATACCATCTGCGGCCTTGATGATCTCATCAATATTTTCAACACCTTCGGCATTCTCGATTTTGGCAATGATTCCAATATCATGTCCGCCATTTTCATCTAAAAGCTGACGGATTTCTTTAATCGCTTTTGCGTCACGTACAAAAGAAGCTGCAATATAATCAAACTCCTGTGTAATTCCAAACAGAATATCCTCTTTGTCCTGCTCTGTAATTCCCGGAAGCTTCACTTTCACATAAGGGACGTTGATTCCTTTGCGCTCTCCAAGCTCGCCGCCGTTTAAGACACGACAGACAATATCCCCATTCTTAATATTCTCAATCTCCAGTTCGATCAGACCATCATCAATCAGGATTTTACCGCCTTTTTTCACATCTTTGTAAAGATTTTCATATGTGATGGCGACTCTGGTCTCATCTCCCTCTATATCACCGGTAGTAAGTGTAAATTCGCTTCCAGCCTCCAATGTAATCTTCTTATGATCCTTAAGAAGCTTGGTACGGATCTCCGGTCCCTTTGTATCAAGAAGCAGGGCAACCGGAATATTCAGTTCTTCCCGTAGGTTTTTGACCATGTCTACTCTTCCCCTGTGTTCTTCATGAGAACCATGGGAAAAATTAAAACGTGCAATATCCATTCCGGCACGCATCATAGCTCTTAAAGTATTTTTCTTACTGGATGCTGGTCCCATAGTACAGATAATTTTTGTTCTCTTCATAAGCAGTCTTTCCCTCTGTCTTTTCAGTCATTTGCTGGCTGCTGCCCACATCGTTCACAGCAGCCATGCAATGTTACCGGTTAACAATTACATTAATTTCATTTCACATGTGTATGTGTAAAAAGATGGTCCTGGCAATACTCATAATTTCCATTGCATCTGGAACAAAAACGAAATTCCAGATTAGGATCATCAAGCTCAGTACGTCCGCAAATCGCGCATTTGTGCTTGGTCACACTGCCGCTGCCTGATTTCATACGTCCCTGGGGTTCCATTGCTCTGCGGAATTCATTTCTTCTGTGGACCTCCTTCGGGTTATACCGGCTGAAATCCTTTGTTCCAAAGTAAAAAATAATGAAATTCAACAGAGAAGCCACAATCGGGATCACCAAATACCATGCACCTGCCATAATGTACTGAATCATTTCATATACAACGATCACCACATAAAAAATTGCCATCCACTTCATCTTCACCGGAATGATAAACATAAGCAGAACCTGCATATCCGGATAACACATTGCATATGCAAGGAATGTGGACAGACTGATATAGTAAGTAGAAAATACGTTTCCTACCAGAACATTTCCTCCGAGAAGGAAATACAGAATGAACGCTCCCAAAATTGTAAATATCACGCCCGAAAGAATATACAACGTATATTTAAAAGTTCCAATCGTCCGCTCCAGAGAAGTTCCAATTGGATAATAAAAGAACAGAACTGCAATTGCAAACCATAATACTCCGGAAGTGCTCGGTGGATACAGTACCCAGGTCACTAGTCTCCATACCTGTCCCCGCAGAATATACGCTGGTTCCAGGCTCAGCCAGTTCAGTATGCCTGGATTCACGATCATCAGTGCATAACCGATCACATAGCATACAATCATGTAAATTGTGAGATTGGGAATACCAAATCTTCCAAATTTTCGTTCCAGCTTATCAATAAATTTCATGTAATCCTCCTATTCAGAAAAATTTCTTCTTGGACAGAATCACAGCTGCCACAATACTCACCAGTATGGACAGCAATATCACCACTAAAAATCCCCATTTGTCAGCAGAAAACGGCATTCCCGAAGGGCTCAGGTTCATTCCATATGCACTGAACACAATAGTGGGAATACTCATTACAATCGTGATAACGGACAAAACCTTCATAACCACATTCAGGTTATTGGAAATAACCGAGGCAAAAGTCCCCATCATGCTGCTTAAGATACCGCTGTATATATTGGCCATCTCGATTGCCTGTTTATTCTCAATGATAACATCTTCCAGAAGATCCGTATCCTCCGGGTACTGCTTAATGCTCTCTACCTTCAGAAGCTTCTCCAGTACTACCTCGTTTGACCGAAGAGATGTAGTAAAATAAACCAGGGATTTCTCCAGTTCCAACAGTTCCATTAGTTCCTGATTACGGGTGGACATGTGGAGCTTCTCCTCCACCTGTTCACTTTTCTTATCTATAATACGCAGATAATGCAGGTACATAGTGGCATTGCGGTACAGGATCTGCAAAATGAATCTGGTTTTCATATAGGTAAAGAAATTACGTACTCTTCCCTCCATAAACCGGGTAAGCACCTGGGTATCCTCCAGACATACGGTAAAAATCATCTTCTTGGTAACAATAATACCAAGAGGGATAGTGCCATACCAGTCCTTGTCATTGCGTTCCTCGATCATAGGAACATCTACCAGGATCAGTGTATAATTATCTTCCACTTCAATACGAGAACGCTCTTCCTCATCCAGAGGAGCGCGAAGATCATCTACTTCGATTCCGAATCTTTCGGACATCTCAAAGATCTCAGTTGCAGTGGGATTGGTCATTGCAATCCAGCAATCCTCCTGTGGTTCCTGAATCTCATGGATCGCACCCTCTATTGTCTTAAAAATCCTTACCACAAGCTGCACTCCTTCCAATCTCTTGCTTCTGTATAAAAACCAGCTGTCCCACTTTTCTGTCAGACAGGGCTCCTATCCTCAAAAATACACGCTTAATTATAATTTCTACAGGAAATTTTGTCAATTCTAATAGATTCGGTTTACAAATTTTTTGCATTTCGCTATAATGTCTTTAACATCACATTCATACTTTAATTCGGCACAGCAGTTTTCCCTCCACAACTGGCGATTGCTGCAGTCCGAAGAAGAAAGGATTTATGCCTATGAGTCAGTCAACATTTGGAAAAAAATTTACAGTAACTACCTGGGGAGAGTCCCACGGCAAGGCACTGGGCACCGTTGTAGATGGCGTTCCAGCAGGACTTTTCCTTACGGAGGCAGATATACAGACTTATCTGGACAGAAGGAAGCCTGGCCAAAGCCGTTACACCACTGCCCGAAATGAAGGAGATGAAGTCGAAATCCTTTCCGGAATCTTTGAGGGACAGACCACTGGCACCCCCATTTCCATGATCGTGCGGAACAAAGACCAGCGTTCCCGGGATTACGGAAATATCGCGCAGACCTATCGCCCTGGACATGCAGATTTTGGTTTTGACAGTAAATATGGTTTTCGCGACTACAGAGGCGGCGGACGTTCCTCTGGACGTGAGACCATCGGCCGAGTTGCCGCCGGAGCCATTGCAGCCAGGATTCTGAAAGAACTTGGTATTACCCTGCAGGCCTACACCAGTTCCATCGGACCAGTCTCATGCCAAAGCTACCACCCTGAAATAATACCGGAAAACTCTTTCTATATGCCAGATATGGTTGCCGCAGAAAAAGCAGCCAAGTATCTGGAGAAATGCATGAAAGAGGAGGACAGTGCAGGCGGTGTTGTCGAGTGCCGTATAAGCGGCGTTCCTGCTGGCATTGGAGATCCTGTATTTGGAAAACTAGATGCAGCTTTTGCCCAGGCACTGATGTCTATTGGCGCCGTAAAAGCAGTGGAAATCGGCGATGGTGTAAAGGTTTCCACCATGAAGGGTTCCGAAAACAATGATGGCTTCCACATGGAAAATGGCAGAATTGTAAAGACCACCAACCACTCTGGAGGCATTTTAGGCGGAATCAGTGACGGCGGTGAAATTCTCCTCCGCGCCCACATCAAACCAACCCCATCCATTGCACAGCCTCAGCAGACTGTTACCACTACCGGCGAGAACACCTCCATCGAAATCAAAGGCCGTCATGATCCTGTGATCGTGCCCCGCGCCGTTGTAGTCGTGGAATCCATGGCCGCCATCACACTGGTAGATGCCATGTTCTCCAATATGAGTGCACGCATGGACTATGTAAAAAACTTTTATCTTTAAAATTCGTCAAAAAGGCAGTTACCTGAATCTTTCTCTCATTCAGATAACTGCCTTCATTATTTATTATAATCTGTGAAAAAATTCACTATTCACACTAACGCGTGTTTGAAAAAATATACCTATGCCTCCAAATCCTCAATATCATTTCCATCCGGTACCGGCCAGATATTGATGCAGTTCGGAGTCTCAATCTTACGCGGCTTACCTTTCATCATAATGATGTTCTTCTCATAGTCAACCTTGAAGGTGGTAATGCTGTTGCTGGAATGGTTGGCAACGGCAATGTGCTGGTTATCCGGGAAGATTACAAGGTCTTTCGGATAGTCACCACTTACCGGAAGGACAAACTTACGCTCCAGAAGTCCTGTCTCAGCGTCTACTTCAAACATACCAACTGTATTCTCACCGGCTGTGGTACAGAACAGATGCTTTCCGTCTGGTGCAAGTGCAAGTCCGGATGCTGCATTGTGAGATACATTTCCATCCTCCTTCTTCGCCAGGGTAGAAACGCTCTGAAGCAGTTCAAATTCTGGAACATCTCCATTTCCGTTATAGCTATAAACCTTAATCTCATTGCTCAGCTCAAAAAGCACATATGCGAAACGTCCATCTGCACTGAAACGGATAATACGCGGTCCACTCTCTCTCGGGCATCTTACAATATCCACCAGCTCCAGCTTATCTGTCCGCTTATTGATACGGTAAACCTTGATCTGGTCAATTCCATTATCTACTGCGCAGAGATATTTATTATCCGGAGTAGGACGTACACAGTTTACGTGAGGACGGAAGTTACGCTCTGCAACACTTCCAAGACCAGTGTGGAAAACACCGTCCATAACACTTCCAAGACGTCCATCCTTATGAGTGTGTACAACGGTTACCTTTCCATCGTGATAACCTGCTACGTAAAGATATTTGCCATCTACGTCTGTAGCAAGGAAACAACCTCTCATGCCATCAATATCCACGCTGTTGATACGTGCCAAATCGCCATTATGATCACGCTTGAATACCGCAACGCCCTCATCCTCGATAGAATAAAGGTATTTTCCATTCTTGGATACCGCGGTATAAGACGCATTACTTACTTCCACTTCACTTCTCTCTGTGAGAGTACCTTCTTCCAGGTTCACGTCATAAACCTGAATTCCCTTGCTGGTTCCGTGAGTATAGGTTCCTACATAAGCCACATATTTCTTACCCATTTGTCTAGCCTCCTACAGTCTCTTTCTGGAAACCGTCCGTTCACGCTGTTCTTCCGATCTTTTTTACAGCGTAGCGGGTCACTGTGCAGCTCTGAATATTACTGCATTCTCTATATCAGTAAATCCTCTGCCACGGTTCATTTATTACAGCCGCATTTTATTACAGCAACTCGTATTCTGGTTTCTTTTATGTAATTGTGTCTAAATTATACCACACACATTTTCAAAGAACAAGCTTTACTGCATCCAGAGTTTCCATAATAATTTCATCTGTATGAGCCGCTGACAGGAACATGGCTTCAAACTGGGACGGAGCCATATGAATTCCCATATTCAGCATTTTTTTGAAATATTCTGCAAATGCCACTGTGTCAGAAGATTTTGCAGAAACATAATCTACAACAGGCTGTCCCGTAAAGAACAGGCTTCCAAGAGAGCCCACATAATTCATCTGGTAATTCAGACCTTTTTCTTTCACGATTTTTCCCATTCCACCGTAGAGAAGCTCTCCCTTTTTCTCCAGTTCCGTGTAAATTTCCTGATGGTCATACAAATATTTCAGCTGGGTAAGCCCGGCAGCCATAGCTACCGGATTTCCGCTTAAAGTACCTGCCTGATATACTTTTCCTGCCGGAGCAACCAATTCCATCACATCTCTTCTTCCGCCATATGCACCTACCGGCATTCCGGCACCAATGATTTTTCCATAAGTAACCAGATCCGGTGTTACACCAAAATACTGTGCTGCGCCGCCAAATGCAAGTCGGAATCCGGTAATCACCTCATCAAAAATAAGAAGGGCATGGTATTGGTCGCAAAGAGCGCGAAGTCCCTGCAGAAATCCTTCCCTTGGCGGAACTACACCCATGTTGGCTCCAACTGCTTCCACGATCACTGCTGCCACCTGGCCATCTGCCTGCTGAAAAAGAGTCTCCACACTGCCAAGATCGTTGTAAGCTGCCAGCATAGTATCCTCTGTACAGCCTTTTGGAACACCGGCACTGTCCGGCACACCACTTGTCATCACACCGGAACCTGCGCTTACCAGCATGGCATCACTGTGTCCATGATAGCAGCCTGCAAATTTGATGATCTTATTTTTCCCCGTATAACCTCTTGCAACACGGATTGCACTCATAACAGCTTCTGTACCAGAATTGACCATTCGGATCATATCCACATGCGGGATTCTGTCACAGATAAATTCAGCCATTTCCACTTCGATCTCTGTAGCGCATCCAAAGCTCAGACCTTTTTCACAGGCCTTCAGAACACTTTCCCGTATTGCAGGAAAATTGTGTCCCAGGATCATTGGTCCCCAGGAATCTATGTAATCAATATAGCGGTTGCCATCTACATCATAAATATAGCAGCCATCTGCACGTTCAATAAATCTCGGTGCTTCTCCTATAGCGCCATATGCACGCACCGGACTGTTTACACCGCCGGGGATTCTTTTTACCGCTCTCTCAAAAAGCTTCTCAGACTTTGTCATTATCCGATTCTCCCTTCCTCCATCATTTTTGCAATTTCTTCTGCAAAATAAGTGATATAAATCTGGGCACCTGCACGATAAGCTCCCACCGCCATTTCTCCAATGATCCGCTCTTCGTCGATCCAGCCCATCTTTGCCGCCGCCTTCACCATGGCATACTCACCACTTACACTATAGGCAGCTACCGGAACATTCACAGCCTTGGAGATCTCAGATACCATATCAAGATAAGACATGGCAGGCTTCACCATAATAATATCAGCGCCTTCTTCAATATCCATAAGAGCTTCTTTCATTCCCTCTCTTCTATTGTGGAAATCCATCTGATAGCTCTTGCGGTCTCCAAAAGCAGGAGCACTTCCGGCTGCATCACGGAACGGGCCATAGAACGCAGAAGCGTATTTCACCGCATAAGACATGATTGGAATATTGGTATAACCGCCCAGATCCAGTTCTTTACGGATGGCAGCAACACGTCCGTCCATCATATCGGAAGGCGCGATCATATCAGAGCCAGCCTGCGCATGAGACAGAGCTGTTTTTGCCAGAAGCTCCAATGTCTTGTCGTTGTCAACATCATGGCCGCAAAGAACGCCGCAGTGACCGTGAGAGGTATATTCACACATGCACACATCTGTCACATAATACATCTCTGGAAATCTGCTCTTTGCTTCCCGAAGTGCCTTCTGTACAATACCATCCTGAGCGTAAGCGCCGCTTCCGACTTCATCCTTATGAGCCGGGATTCCAAAAAGCATAATGCTGTTTACCCCTGCTTTTTCCAACTGCTCCAGCTTATAGGGAAGACGGTCCAGGCTGTAACGGTACTGCCCTTCCATGGAAGGAATCTCTTCCTGGATTCCATTTCCTTCCATTACAAACAGCGGATAGATAAGAGAAGATTTGTCCATTCTGGTCTCTCTCACCATTTTTCGCAAATTTGCACTGCCCCTTAATCTTCTAGGTCTCTTAATCAGTTCCATTTTTCTTCACTCCTCTTCAGTGTCTCAACCAGTTCGATCAGACTGTCGATGGTTGCTTTTTCTGACATATATGTCTGCATTCCATAAGAATCCGCCGCTGCACGAGTCTGTTTTCCAATACATGCAGCACGAACCCTGGAATAATCAAGTCCTTTGGTACTCTCCACAAAGCCTTTCACTGTGGAAGCACTGGTAAATACAGCCAGGTCAATGGTGCCCTCTTCAAATTCTTTCTTCTCATTAATAAGAGGACTGCTTACATATCCGGTCTCATAAGTCGGAACATCATCCACCTGTGCACCTGTTTTTTTCAGTTCTTCTGCCAGCTCCCTGTTTCCAAGGGAGGCTCTTGGAATCAGAATCTTTTCTGTTCCATTTAAAAGAGCGCCAAGTTCTTTTCCAAGGGTATTTCCATCATAAACAGAAGGCATGAAATCCGGATAGATTCCTCTTTCCAGAAACTTCTTCTTTGTGCCCTCACCGATCACCGCGATTTTTGCATTTCCAAGAGAACGCAGGTCGATCTTCTTTTTCTCCATTTGCCTGAAGAAAACTTCCACGCCTGCAGGACTTGTAAATACCAGCCAGTCATAGCTGCGGATATGAGAAAAGGCCTGGTACAGTCTGCTCTGATCCTCCAGAGGGATAATACTGATGGATGGAAGTTCCAGTACTTCTGCACCTTTCTCCCGAAGAAGGGCCGCAGTTCTGGAAATATTCTCCTTTGGCCGGGTGACAAGAATCTTCCAGCCTGCCAGAGGTAATTTCTCATACCAGGCAAAATCATCTGCCAAAGTGCAGACCTTTCCTACCACAATAATGGCCGGTGTCTGGATTTTCGCCTGATCAGAGGCTGTCTTTAATGTAGCGACAGTTGCCACGACTCTTTGCTGACCAGCCGTAGTACCCTTGGATAAAACAGCAGCCGGCATATCCGGATCCATTCCAGCTTTCATAAGGCCACTGCAGATATCCTCCATGGCAGTGATTCCCATGAGAAAAACAAGAGTTCCTTTCGTATGTACCAGCGCCTCAAAATCAATGTCGTACTCCATTCCCTTGCGCTTATGTCCGGTGATAACATGAACAGACGAACAGAAATCCCGATGTGTCACAGGAATTCCGTTATATGCAGGTACGGAAATCGGGGAAGTCACACCAGGAACTACTTCATAAGGAATGCCCTCCTTTGTGAGAAGCTCCAGTTCCTCTCCTCCTCGTCCAAAAAGAAAAGGATCGCCGCCTTTCAGTCGTACTACCCGGTTGCCCTTTTTTGCCTCATCAGCAAGAACCTGGTTAATCTTCTCCTGGGACATAGTATGGTGGCCAGCACGTTTTCCCACATTGATCAGTTTTGCAGAAGCAGGAATTCTGGTCAGGATTCCCTGTCCTACCAGGCTGTCATAAACAACCACATCTGCCTGTTCCAGAACCTGGGCACCTTTCATTGTAAAAAGCCCCACATCTCCAGGACCAGCTCCCACCAGCCAGACTTTTCCCGGTTCTTTTTTGTTGTCTTCCTGCAAGCCAGACTCTTTGTATTCCACTTTGCAGCGCTCCTGCAGTTCTTTTGCAAGAGAAGTTCCCAGTTTTTCTGCATCTGAAGGATTTCCTGTTTTATATCCTTTCAGATAATGTCCAGTCTTTTCTTCATAGTAAAGACCGGTAAGTTTCAACTGACCATCTTTGATTTCTCCATAGGCAGCTACCGGAGAGGTACATCCGCCATTTAAATATTTTACAAAGGCTCTCTCTGCTGTTGCAGCCTGATGGGCCTGCAGATCATCATACCCTTTCAGAAACTCATAATCCAGACCATCAATTCCCTGAACTGCAAGAATTCCCTGTCCCGCTGCCGGAATCATTTCTTCTGTATCAAAATACCTGCTGATCCTGTTTTCAAGCCCCAGACGTTTCAAACCGGCGGCTGCAAGAACTAACGCAGAATATTCTCCACTATCCAGCTTTTCCAGTCTGGTCTGAAGATTTCCACGAATACTTTTCACCTGCATATCCGGGTAAATTTCTTTCAGCTGCAGCTTTCTGCGAAGGCTGGAACAACCGATAGGCTTCAAAGGATCCAGAACATCACAGCCTTTTGGGAGAACCAGCACATCTCTTACGTCTTCCCTTTTTGAAAAAGCAAGTATGGGGAGCTTCTCCGGGACTTCCATAGGCATATCCTTCAGGCTATGAACAGAAAGCTGACTTCTGCCCTCTAAAAGCGCCCGATCCAGTTCCTTTACAAAAAGGCCTTTTCCTCCAATCTTATCCAGAGTACGGTCCAGTATTTTGTCTCCTGTAGTCTTCATAGTCAGGATTTCCACATCCATTTGCGGATGCCTGCATACAATATAATCCTTCACCATCTGGCTTTGCAGTACGGCAAGCTTGCTTTCCCTGCTTCCGATCACAACTTTTTTATTCATAACTATCCTCATCTTTTTCCAGTTCTTCCAGAAGTGCCTGCATTTTTTCTCTTACTGCCTTAGCCTTTTTGTGATTGACACCGCTGGCCGTGATTCCCACTACAATATCATCCTTCAGACAAATTCCGGGAAAGTAAAAATCGCACAAATTCTTATCACTTGCAACATTTACATAAATTCCCTCTTCTTTACAGATACGGTAAATTTCCTCATTTAACTCACTGTTATTCGTAACAGCCAGCACCATATAAGCCATAGAGAAATCTGATTTTTTCACAGGGCGGGGCTGGATCTGAATTTTTCCCAGCTTGCCCAGTTCCCAGAGATCTGCTGTCATCTTCGGCGCAATTACTGTAATATTCCTGGTAAATAATAATAATGCTTTCACTCTTCTTGTGGCAATGGTTCCCCCACCCACTACCACAATATTCTTATCCGATAAATCCACATACAGTGGGAAATAACGCTTATTTTTCATATGTTTTCTCCAGTCCTGCTACACATTCCAGAAATGCCTGTTCATTCATGCTGTCCCTGAGTCCAAACAGCATTTTGTTTACTACCTTTTCCATTGCACGGTCCACTGCACTCAACAGCTGCTCTTTTTCCAGCTCTTCCATATGAGTGTTTTTCAGAGGCTTCATAATTCTTAAATTAAAATCATTTACTGCGTTTTCTTTAATTTCCTGTATACGCGGGATCAGATCTTTCCCTTCCAGCCATTTGAAAAATTCATCCATCTGCTCACGGACGATTTTTCCTGCTGCCTCCAGATGTTCCTGAAGCTCGGCAGGCTTCTCATCCGTTTTGAAGCTGTCCATGTCATATAAAGTCACACCTTCAAACCTGCCCACCTCTGGTTCAATATCTCTTGGAACTGCCAGATCAATGAGAACAATACTTTTTTCCAGTTCCAGATTTTCAAACAGTTCCTCACGCAAAGTAAAATTCGGACTTGCCGTAGCACTGACTACAAGATCACACTTAGGCAGATAGTCCATTCTTTCGCCATAATTAATTCGTTTACATCCAAATGGAATATTCACCATTCCGCTGCGATACTGACGCACGGTTACAGTCACATCTGCACCGGCTTCCATAAGAGCCTGGGCTGCAACCTTTCCCATTTCTCCATTTCCGATCACCATGCAGACCTTATCCTGTACGCAATAGCCCTGTCTGTCAAGCATTTCTATCGCCTGATGGATCACAGACGGATTCCCATGAGAAAATGGCACCTCAGTTTTAATCTTTTTTCCTGCTGTTACAGCCATTCGGAAAAGCACTTCAAGGGCTCCATCGGTTGTAAAATGCTCTCTGGCAATTCCCAGTGCATCTTTTACCTGAGTAAGAATCTGATCTTCTCCAAGTATCTGGGATTTCAGACCGGATGCAAGGTAAAACAGATGTTCCACAGCAGCATGGCCTTCACGCTTTGTAAAATATATTTCGTACTGATCATCATTAATATTTTTCAGTTTACAAAGCTCTTTATATAAAGAAAGCTCTGCCTCATCATCCACACTTGCCCATACCTCCAGGCGATTGCATGTAGAAAGAATAATACAGCCATCTATTCCCCGCTGTTCCTTTAATTTTTCCATAGCCTCCCCTGCATTTTTTCTGGTAAATGCAAACAAGGCTCGTATATCTACGGGAGCCATACTATGGTCTATTCCAATCATAGAAATACTCATCTTATGTAATTCTCCTTAAATATCATTTTCTGCCACCGCTCATTTTACTAATTCCTGCGTATATTGTCAATAAAGCCAGGCAAAACACAGCAATAAAAAAGCTTCCAGACAGACTATTTTCCACAATCTGCCTGGAAGTTTCCCCTATACGATTTCTCTATCCTGTTTCAGGATTCTCTATGAGTTCCTCTTACCACCTGGATTCCCCTGGATTCTATCATCTCACAGATTTTGGCAATTCGTGGGCACTCTTTTTTCTCCCTGTCCAGACGACAGGCTCCCACATGCATTACCTTAATTTCTTCGCTGACCAGCCTGTCTATTTTTTCCAGAATTCCCTCATCTACATCCGGTTCTTTGGGATTTATACTTTTGCATCCATTACAGGTCATCATTGCTCCCAGAAGTGTGTCCGGAGAATATCCATCAAAAAAGTCACTGCGATTCTGAAAGGCCTTCAGGCATCCCACTCTGGCACATACATTATTGGAGTGAAGGCAGGTCAGTGTCCCAATTTTAATCATACCGCTTCCCTCGCATGTTCCACAAAGAGTTTTCGAATACTTTCATATTCCCCCAGTCCTTTCAGAACTGTCTGCACTTCATAGCCAGCTTTGCTGATGATATTTTTCCAGGAGTCTTCTTCCTCTCCTGCCATGTCATTTTTCGCATGGTCACCGGCAACGATCATAAACGGTGCGATTACCACTTTTTTTACCCCGCATTTTCCAAGCTGTTTCAGGACCTGGTCAATTTCAGGATAACCTTCCACAGTTCCTACGATCACATTTTCATATCCCATATCCTTGAATCTGTAATCCAGTGCGGCATAAACGGCATTTGCGTAGTGCTCGGTTCCATGCCCCATAAGCACAAGTGCCGTTTCCTTATCCTTAATTACAGGGAACTCATCTGCAACCGCTTTCACCACATACTCATTATCTTCTTCTGTTGTAAGCAGAGGAGCTCCGAATTTCACAGATTGGAAATGATCCGCACACGCCAGAACATCCTTTTTCATAAGGTCATTTTCCACACCGTTCATTACATGCGTAGGCTGGACGATCACCTCTGTGATTCCATCTGTTCTCATACGCTCCATTGCTTCTGTCACATTGTCATAGTGAATATGATCTCTCTTTGAAATTCTGGCAAGGATCATCTTGCTTGTCCATGCGCGATAAACTTTACAATCTGTAAAAGCAGCTCCAATTTCTTTTTCAATTGCATCAATGGTCACTACTCTGGTGTCCTCGTGACTGGTGCCAAAGCTGACTACAAGGATCCCTTTTTTTGCTGTATCGCTCATTCAGATTTCCTCCACTTTTCCTTTATTTTTTCACATGCAAAGGATGGTATGTAACATTCAGCATGCCGTATTCATCCTTTTTTACAGTTGCATCTACTTCATATAACATATGTATAAAATCTTCTGTAATGACTTCTTCCGGAGTTCCGCAAGCCACCAGACGACCGTTCTTCATGGCATAGATCCGGTCGCAGTATGCTGCTGCAATATTCAGATCATGCAAAGCACCGATCACAGTGACCCCAAGACTTTTTACAATATCCAGAAGCTGGAGCTGGTATTTGATGTCAAGATGGTTGGTAGGCTCATCCAAGATCAGACAGTCAGTTTTCTGCGCCAGAGCTCTTGCCAGAATGATTCGCTGCTGCTCACCGCCAGACAGACTGGAAAAAACACGGTGCCGATAGGGAAGCATTCCCACTTTTTCCAGACACTCTTCCACGATCTTATAATCCTCGGCATTATCCCGTTCCATGGTTTTCTTATGAGGAGCCCTTCCCATCATTACAATTTCCTGTACGGAAAATTCAAAATTATAGTAATTGTGCTGGGACACCACTGCCAGTGCTTTTGCAGAATCCTTTACCTTATATTCGTTCAGCGGTTTTCCATCCAGCATGATCACGCCGGTATCTGGCTTAAGTACACGGTAAATACATTTCAGCAATGTACTTTTTCCACTTCCGTTTGGTCCTATAATTCCTACAAATTCCTTTTCCTTTATGGCTGCGTCAATTCCCTTAAGAATCTCATTTCCGCCAAGCTCCACATGGATATCAGAAGCTGTCAGTTTCATGATTTCTCACCTCCGAATCCATAAGATCTGCGTACCAGCAGATAAATAAAGCAAGGTGCTCCGATCATGGATACCAGGATTCCGATTGGGACTTCACTCTTGGGAATAATGATCCTGGAAGCAACATCTGCCCAGATCAAGAAAATGGAACCGCTAAGTGCTGACAGTGGAAGCATTTTCTTGTGATCGGTTCCAAAGAACATTCGTACCACATGAGGAATAATGAGTCCTACAAATCCAATGATACCTGCGGAATATACCACAAAACCGATCAACAGTGCTGTCACTACAAGATACACCTGACGATATCTGTGCAGGTCAGTTCCTAATGTGATGGATACCTCATCTCCAAGCAGCATCATATTGAGAATACGGCTCTGGGTGCAGAAAAACAGGGTTGCTATAAAAACGCAGGGAATAATCACAGCCAGATTTTCCCATTTCGCGCCTGCCAGACTTCCCATCAGCCAGAAAGTAACTGTCTGGATTCCATCTCTGTCGCCCGCAATATAGACAACAAAGTTTGAAAATGCACTGCACACACTTCCAAGTGCTGTACCTGCAAGCAGAAGTCGGACTGAATTTGCCCGGCCTCCTATATTTGCAGTGATCTGTACCAGTACAGAAATAAGGAAAGCTCCGATAAATGCGCAGATTCCAATAGAGTTGGAGCCAAATACGGCTCCAACTCCAAGAAAGATTGCCACTGTTGCACCAAGAGATGCACCAGAGGAAATACCCAGAATATACGGATCTGCAATCGGATTTTTCACAATGGCCTGCATTACCACACCTGCAACTGCCAGACCCATGCCAACGGCTGTTGCAAGAAGAATACGGGGAAGGCGGATAAACCACACAATATCAGACATGGCTCCTACACCATAAACCTCCGGATCCCCGATTCCAAACACTTTATACAAAATTACACTATACACATCTTTCACAGAAAGATCTACAGAACCAATGGTAACTGCAGTCAGAATGGATATCACCAGAAGCACAGTCAGTAATATCACCGCCAGCACATAGATCGGCTTTCCATGAAAAATTCCATTTTTAAAATCCGGTTTTCTTTTCATTTTATTCGTACAGATCCGGATATAATGCTTTTGCAAATGTCATAATTCCATCATAGGTTCTGACACCGCTGCAGTATACCTCGTTCAGGTTTACAGAGAATACTTTGTTGTTCTTAACTGCAGAAAGGCTCGCATATGCAGGGTTATCTGTAATATCAGCGATTGCCTCATCAGCTGTCATAAATCCATCATAGTTGATCATGAATAATACATCCGGATCAGCTGCAATCAGATCCTCTGCACCAACGTTTTCAGAGTTCTCTGCACCAAGCTTCAGCTCTGCACCAAGTGTCTCCGGAATATTTCCGCCAAGTGTCTCTGTTCCATATACACGGAAGGAATCTCCCTCATCCTCAAGAACGGCTACGGATAACGGGTCTGTTCCTTCCACATGCTCTTTTACTTTATCAATCTCACCCTTCATCTGATCAACGATTTCCTCTGCCTTGTCTTCGCAATCAAAGATCTTGCCAAGGTTCAGGATATCCTCATATTCGTCTTCAATTGTACGTGGGAACTCAGAAGCCGGTCCCTTTGCAGAACTGTTCAGGGACATGTATGTATTTACATCTCTCTCCTGCCAGAAGCTTACATCAGAAAGCCAGTCATCACTGAAAGAAGAATACCATGCCGCAATAAAATCAGGCTCCATTGCAACAACTTCCTCTTTGGATGGCTTGGTATCCATATACTGAATCTTGTCAAATTCATCTTTTAAATCCTCACGCACATCACCGTCCAGACCGTAAGCAGCTACGATCTTATCACCGAGACCAAGTGCCAGAAGCTCTTCGATATTGGAGTTTGCATATGCAAATACTTTCTCCGGAGCTTTCTCAAAAGTCATTTCAACCGGTTCGTTCTCATAATTGTAGGTTGTGATTGTTACGGGATAATGGCTGTCTCCATCCTCCGCAAATACAGTTGTTCCCATTCCCAGGCTGAGAATTCCTGCCAGACATAACATTCCTGCTGCTGTTTTCATGTTTTTCATGCTTTTTCTCCTTATTTTTTCTTTTGTTTTTTTGTTTTTAAAAGAAAAAAGTCCGCTTCCATGAAAAAGCGGGCATCACAAAAAAACATGATACGAAAGACAGCACTTTACACGGAAGTTTCTTTCTATGAACCAAGCAGGTTTCCTGGCTTACAGCTTAAATCCCCATTCCCTTCTCACATAAAAATGCAATGGATATGAATGTGGCATAACTGAATACAGTGACCGGATCGTTCAGGATTCTCACCTGATTCCCTCTTCTGAAAATAGCACAAATTTTATATATTTTTCAGCACTTGGCACATTTATTCTTTTAAGCAGAATTATTATAACTTACCCCTTAAATAAAGTAAAGATATTTCTTTAGCAATGTTTTTATATTTCTTTAACAATGTTTTTATGAACCTTTTTTGAAAACAGGGACTACATCGCATACACATTGTTAGTCCCTGTTTTCACACCGAATTACATTCGTGCTATTCGCAGCGAGATACAAAAACTGACATACACAGCACGCCTTCCTATGATTGTTGAGGAAATATTATCCCTTAACGCCTTATCTCGTCACCATATTAAAAAGACTCTGATAGCTATCCACAACATCATAAACAACGCTGCCACTACTGATAGCCTTAAAGTGTTCCCGTGCGCAGTGTATCTTAGATTCCTCAATCAAACGCAACTGCATAGAGGACATAGAGCCTTTGGTTTCAGCTACAAAATAAATATGCTTTACCTTTCCCTTATAGAAAGCAATTGCCCAGTCAGGGTTATAATTTCCTACCGGTGTTGAAATATAGAATCCATTCGGCAATTTTACATATAAGGCCACATCTGTGCTCATATCCAGTCCTATAGCAAAATCACGTTCATTGGTGGAATCAAAAACAAGATAATCGTACAAATGCTTCTTTGTTTTCATTGCATTGACGCCCAACCTGCCTTTAATAGTGGAATCAGTAAATACCTTCATGCTGTAATGCTCATCCAAAGCTGCATAAGTAATGTGCTGGATAATGGCTGTAGCCTTTTCCTCATTAATAAGTGCAGCTGCCTTGATAATGAACTCTTCCGGATTATCTTTAAACTGATCAAAAACAGTCTTTTTGATACCACACAGAATAGCAATAACATCCTTACGAGTCAACTTTGTCTCTTCCACCAGTTTGCCAACCAAATCGTATTTCACACTACTATTGACAGGAATCCGTGTCTGCGTACCGTAAGCAGAAGTTTCCTTTGTAAAAGCTGCTCCACATTCCAAAGCTTCTTTCGATTTAATTTCTTCCATTGCACCTGATTCAATCTTAAAGAAAATCTTAGCAACTCTCAGCTTAGCATCCAGAGATGTTATTGCATTTCGGATCAGTTCATCAATATCAAAATCTACGATATAAATAGACTTTGCATTAATCTTTGACCAGAGCGCTTGAAACTCAGGCATAGCAAATTTTTCTTCATTAACCCTAAGCTCAACATTATTACTACGAGCATTTTCAGGCTGCATTGCCCTCGGGTTGTAAACCGAGTCGATGAGTTCTACAATGGATGCTGCGAAATCATTCACTTCTTCAGCAATTTGCAAAATGCCATTGGATTTGTCTTCGTAGTATTTATCAGTCAATACACCCTTCTTGTCGATATAGCGGTTAATAGTCAAATCATACATGATGGCATAGGCAGTATCCCTATCAACCACTTGTTCACGACCATCCGAATCGTTGATGACCTTTCCTACAAACAGATCAGCTGTAATAGCACGAGGCCGATCTGCCACAGTCTCTGCGATTTCACTCTGTAAGCCTTTCGCAAAGGAATCATAACTTTCACTGGCAATGACAGTCAGAATATTGACATTATGAACATCATTTCCCAAAACATTCGCATCTTGGCGTTCACCATCCTGGTTGACGCACAGGCGTAGACCACGACCAACCTCCTGGCGCTTGCGAACATCACTGCCGCTCTGTTTCAGTGTACAGATTTGAAAAACATTCGGATTATCCCAGCCCTCACGTAACGCTGAATGCGAGAAGATAAACCTAACGGGGGAACGTTTCGGATCTCTGTCCAAAAGCAGCTCTTTGTTTTTCATAATCAAATCGTAGGCGTCAACATCATCTGTTGTGGTTTCTTTACGGCCAACCTTGCTATTAATCATCTTGCCCTTTTTATCAATCGAAAAATAGCCTGCATGAGTGGATTCGGCAGAGATAGAAGCCAGATAGCGAAAATATTCAGTCTCTCCAACACCTATCTGCAAATTTTCTACAATGTCGCGATACTCTTCTTCAAACATCTCTGCAAAGATACCATTACTCGGTTTTCCGTTTGCATCATACTGTTTGTAATGAGCAACTTCATCAATAAAAAACAGAGAAAGGACTTTGATTCCCTTGTAATACAGCTGTCGTTCTCTCTCAATGTGAGAGAGAATCGTTTCTCGAATCTGAATACGGCGCAGTTGCTCCTCACTAACTCTACCGATCACATCACCAGCATAAATTTTGATACCATTCAAAAACTCTACAGAATCATCACGACCATCAATCGACTTTACTACAAAGTTATTATGATATTCTTCCATGCCGTTAGACTGATCATAGAGGTTAAATCCAATTCCTACTGTCTTAGTAACTTTCCGAATTCCAGAAGCACCTTTATAGTCAAACTGAATGGTTGCAGTCGGATCAGCTTTAGATAAGTTAATGCTTTGCAGATAAACATAGCTTTCTGTTGCCGTGCTGCCAGATTCTGTAATCCCTTTAACTGCAATCTTCTTTACAAGACGTTTGTTATAGGCTTCCATAGCGTCCAGGCGATAGATCATGTTGTAGATACTGTCATCCTTATGTGTTGCAGAATAACGCAATGTCATCAACGGATGAAACTCCCGCAGCCGCTCCTTTGTCTGCTTACCCTCGACAGACTGTGGCTCATCAATAATAAGAATCGGATTCGTTTTCGCAATGATATCTATCGGACGTCTAGAACGGAAGTCATCCAGTTCCATATAGATGCGACGCGCATCCTTTCCTCTGGCATTAAACGCTTGCGAGTTAATAATCATAACATTGATGGCACTATCAGACGCAAAGCGGTCAATTTCCGTAAGCTGAGCGGAATTATATATAAAAAAGCGAATCTTCTTTCCGTATTCTTCCGCAAAGTGTTCCTGCGTTACCTGAAAAGATTTGTAAACGCCTTCACGAATGGCGATACTCGGTACCACAACAATGAACTTACTCCAGCCATAGTGCTTATTCAGCTCAAACATGGTTTTGATGTAAGTATAAGTTTTACCAACACCAGTTTCCATTTCAATTGTCAGATTATAACCTTCACCTTCTAATTTCTGAGAAGGCGTGATTTGATAGGTTCTTTGTATTTTCTGGATTTGTTCCAAGATCATACGGTTAGACAGCTCCGGCACAAGTGGGTGGTTACGCCATCCGGTAAAGTCTTCCTCTTCATTCATACCAAACTGGAAATTACCGGTACCTCTGTCCATCATATAAGTTGGAGTCAGATATGGCTGCCCGGTAAAGACATCTACCACTGCCTTGGCAGCGTCCGCCTGGAACTTCTGATGCTTAAATTGAAGTTTCATTCTTCCGCTCCTCCGTTCTCAACTGCAATTTGCTCTTCCAGAAGTTTCTTTAAGTCTTCCTTTTTTGGAAGAACCGTTTCGTACTTGCTGGCAAATATCTGAGAATTATCTTCTGGCAGCGTCATTTCTACTACCGCATTATTTTTATCGCGACAAAGGACAATACCGATTGTTTTATTCTCATCCGGCAGTTTTACTTTGCGGTCATAGTAATTGACATACATCTGCATCTGCCCAATATCCTGATGCTTGAGTTCCCCAATTTTCAAGTCAAACAGAACAAAGCATCGCAGCAGACGGTTATAGAAAACCAGATCAACCATAAAATGTTCTTCATCAAATGTGAAGCGCACCTGACGCCCGATGAACGCAAAACCAGTGCCCAGTTCCAAAAGGAACTGCTGCAAGTGATCAATAATTCTGCTTTCCAGTTCACTTTCTGAATATTCCGGAAGCTCTTTCAAGCCCAGAAATTCAAGCACATATGGGTCTTTCACTGCATCTTTCGGTGTCTCTACTTTCTGGCCTTCCAGTGCCAGCCGATAAACCTTGTCCTTGTCCGTACTGAGAGCAAGCCGTTCATAAAGAGCACTATTATATTGACGTTTCAGTTCACTGAGGCTCCAATCGTTTTTAACACACTCGATTTCATAGAAATGCCGTTCGTCTATATTATCGATCCGCATGAGTTTCAAATAATGCGACCAGCTCAGGTAAAATTTTCTTCCTGTACTGATCGCCGGAAGATTCTCGAATTGGGTAAACACTGTTTCCCCAATTTGATCATGCGAATAGATGCTATAGAAACGCCGCATAAGTTTCAGGTTTTCAGCGGAATAGCCTTTTCCAAACATGCCTGTCAGATATGTGGAAAGTTCCTTCAAAAGCTTTTTGCCATAAGTTGCCCGATTCTCGCCATGCTGTTCTTCCTCTACAATCATTCTGCCTATCTCGTAATAGGCATAAACCATAGAGAGGTTAACAGCGGTTTTTGCATTTTTCTGGGCTTGCAGAAGAACATCGGAAACATTCTTTAAAAAATCACTTTGATTTGCCTCGTGAATCTCATTATTTTTCATCTCCGCGCCTCCCGTCAAATCACTTTTACTCTGGTATCCGGTGCAAGCAATTTAAAAATCTCTGTGACGTTAATCTTAGCTGGGCTGTTTGCAAAGCCGCTGTCGCGGAAAACAACGCGAAGTGGTTGGCGCTTGGCAATTTTCTCAACCACACTTTCAGGCACATTCTCATCAAAGCAGGCAATCAGATCACCATCATTGTAGGTGTGAACGGTGCAGCCATCGATCTGCTCAGAAGAATAGGGCATAGACAGTGGCAGCCCCCAGTCCAGCAGGCAGCCGAACAGCAGGTCAAGATCAGTGCGGTCATCCTTGATATTGGATTCCAGACCGGCAAGCAAGCCCTGGTCGTAATCATCAGGTGCATAGTAGACATCCTTCATATTGGTGTCATCCAGTTTGAGAACGCGGAAGCCAACGTCAAGATCAGCAGTTGTCAATGGGCTTTCGGACTTGATCTTTTCACCGGCACGGCGGATGCGTTCCTTTGCGAGTTCTGTCAGAAGATGTGGATGTTCCATTTCATCGAGGACGGAAACAGCGTTTTCGGCAACCCTCTTTGCATTAGCAGAAGAACTATTCACAAGCGGATCAATATTTTCAGGAAGTTGCACAAGAATAAACTTGTTTTTACCTCCTTCAAGATTAGAACGCATGACAGCCTCCGCCGTTGTCCCTGATCCGCTAAAGAAGTCCAGTACAATGTCATTCTCACCAAGTCCAAATCCTAAAAGGAATCGAATTAGTTCAACTGGTTTCGGATTAGAGAAAACATCCTTTTTGAAGTAGTCATAAACATCACTTGCGCCTGTACTTGTAGTACCACGGTCATCGATCACAGTTTCTGTTGTAAAAATACTACGCGGCGTCTTCCCAAGCGGTATTCTTTGCTTAAACTGGACTGACCACTTTTCTCCAATTTTTATAATTCTTATTTCTCCTGCTGCAATGTCAGAATCAAATCTTGCTTTTGAACGCAACCAGCTAATTGCATTTCCGTCTTCATCATATTCTAAGACTGTTCCGTCCGGGCATGTAATAGGATAGTATTGCTTGCCAGCTTTTCTCTTGAATGTATCCCAGAAAAAGCGCCCAATATTATCTTCTTCTTTGTACCTTTTGATGTAGTCGTCGGAATATGATTCATAGAACTCTCCGAGCAGTGCTATATTCTTTGCGTAAGTAAGGATATATTCATGCTCAATAGCTATGTGCGTAGAATCATTGCCGCCTCCTTTTTTATTTTGCCATATTAGTTGTGCGACAAAGTTTGCCGCTCCAAAAACTTCATCACAAATATTTTTGAGATTTTTTACTTCGCTGTCGTCAATAGAAATAAAAATCACGCCATCATCTGTTAGGAGATTCTTAGCAAGATGCAGTCTGGAATAGATCATGCTGCACCAGTCAGAATGAAAGCGCCCGTTGGTATCGGTGTTCTTGAACAGACGGTCACCGTCCTCGTCGTACATTCCCATCTGCTGGTTTTCTTGTTCCTGTGAGTGCATGAAATCGTCGGCATAGATGAAGTCGTTGCCTGTATTGTACGGCGGATCAATATAGATCATCTTGACTTTGCCGAGATAGCTCTCCTGCAAGAGCTTCAACACTTCCAGATTGTCGCCTTCAATATAGAGGTTCTCGGTGGTGTCCCAGTCTTTGCTTTCCTCTTTGCAAGGACGCAGCGTCTTGCGAATGGGTTGGTTTGCCTCTACAATAGCAGCCTTCTTTCCCACCCATGTAAACTCATACCGCTCATTGCCCTCCACCACATCAGGCGAAAGCATCTGCTTCAACAGCTCAAAGTTGATTGCCCGCTTGTACACCTTCTTTTCCGGCGTGCTGTGTTCTTCATCCAGCACCTCTGTGACGCAGTTTGGGAACAGTGCGGCAATGCGGTCTACATTCTGTGCCGTCATATCCGGCGATTCCATTCTCATCTTATCCATTCAGTTTTTCCTCCTCTTACACTTTCTTGACACGCAGCTTTAAGAATTTTTGCGTTTTCTTTCTTTCTAAAGCAGGATCAAATTGAGTTTCTGTTTTTTCTTCCTTACTTGTGATATATCCAATCTTCTCCAAATATTCAGCCAGCAAGTAATGTTCTTGAGTCGCTGATAGAAGAACCTCATGGCGTTTTGTACGGTCTACAAGATCAGCATATTGTCCACCAAGTTCATTGAATTTTCGTGGGAGATCGTCAGCACCATATACATCGATATTTGTAAATAGAATTTCCGCTTTATTCTTCTGATCTACACAGTTCATTGCAATATCCACAATTTCTTTTGTAACCGGCAATTTTAATACAACCATTTTCGTGGCCACACCTGCTGTCATGTAGCTTTCGGCATATTCAATAAACAATTCATCTTTATATTCCTTCTGAATGCTTTCACTAAGCATGAGGCTTTCAAACAAACTATCAGATATAGGAATACTGTTTTTTGTCGCCATAAAATCAGCCTGATTCTGCGTTATGAAAGCTACACCGAGAGCAGGTGAGATTGCCGTAACATCTGTGTATCGGTTAGCGGAGAATGCAAAATATCTGCAATCGATCATGACCTGTAATGTGAATGGATCTATCGCCGAAATATCCATATCAAAGTCATTCATCTTCAGCACAGGGATGAGCTTTCTTTGAACTTCTTCGTCGAATTTGGAACTTATGAATTTCCTTATAAACGCATCGCTTACAACCGTAGTATCGGCCTTTTTCAATACATCGACCTGAGCGGATACATATTTTTTCAGCGTATCTGTAAGGCTGTAAATCTTCCAATACTCAATGATATTATTCCAATCAGGCTCAATAATATTTTCCTTCAGAAGCTCATCCCAAATAGCACTCCATTGTTCTTTATTTTTTCGAGCCAAATCACCTGCACAATCTTCAATATTACTTAGTGCAAATTGCTCCTGCCGAACGATCTGAACCTGCAATTCCGTCATACCATCCAAACGCCTGAGCAGGTCAATAATATCCTCTGCACTATCCTTCAAAGCTTCATTCGTCAAAACAATTTCACGAACATACAATTCGATGTTGTCTTGAACATACTGGAGCAAAGGCAAGTATTTTAGATCGATCAGTGTAGAATATGGACGAGTGGTCAAATTGCCAACCATGCTGCTATTTTTATACCCTACTATCGTTTGGATCATTTCTTGATTCAGAGCAAAAAATTTTCCATCGAAAACTGCATCTAAAATATTATTTGCAACATTTTCTATTAGCAAGCGAGTAAAGTGAACATTCAGGCACTGGATCACCGAAATGATTTTTTCATTTTCGCAAGATTCTAACCCCTGAAGGATGTCTTCATGCTGTTCAAAAAATGCCGTCATACTATCGTCTGCATTCAACTCCTCAATTACAGAAATTGGAGAAGTATTCATGATTTCGCATAGGTATTCCAGTTTGTGAGCATATGTCATTGTTGCATCTGCACTGATATGCGTCCACATTCCGGTCCACTTTTGGGACAACAATTGAATAAATTGTTTTCTTTGCTTGGTACAGCTGAAAAACTCATCAATAAAGTGCCAACTGATTTCTCTTTCATCAGATAACTGGTTAATAAAAGCACTTAGCTTTACTGATTCACCTTCTGATAGCAATTCTTCAAGTAAGGTAAAATTATAAATAGCCTTTTCCTCAAATTCATATTCTTGAAGTCTTTGAAGCACCATTGGCGTCTTAGTCAGCTGATAGTCAAATGCAAGTGGCTCTTGATTCTTCACCGAAAGAATAAAATTCATATCATCTTTAGTAATGCTTGCGCCTTTAAAGTAGTTAATATAACTGGCATACTCTTCGTCAATATAGGCTCTGCGCAAGAGGAATACAAGCAATTTGTTCCGTTTGACCTTTTCTGATAATACTTCCTCTGGTGAATAATCTTCCAACAGCTTAGCAAGTGAAAGACCCGAAAGATCATGCTGCTGCATTCTAAGTTCTTGCAATTTTTCCTGTATTTCCTGCAGCCCGATTTTCCTTATTCGATTGATTTCTTTCCACCGTTCAATGTAGGATTTGAGCGTTTCTTTATTTATTGATGTTTGACCAGAATATCCACTTCCATAATAATAATACATTTCGGTATAATTTTTGTTGAGTATTTTCACTAAATCAAATTTATCATCCATGATTTCACTTGCGGAAATTGCATCCCACCCAGCTCTCAAAGACTCTGGTGTTCCCAATTGCCCCATCAACTCACCAAACATTGCGAATTTAATTTCCCTCACCGATTTCATGCTGTCCGCTTTGTATCGCTCTACCGTGGTTTTATAGTCATCAATTTCTGCTTGCATTTCCTGTTTCTTGGCCGAAATAAACCTTTGTTTATCCTCAAAAGCTTGTTTAATAACGCCCGATTCGCTTTGTATATCTGCAAAATCACTCGGATGGACATTTTTAAAGATGGTCATTGCAAGCATTTGCTCATCCGACAATGAAAGTTCCTGCGTTGTCCTTAATGTATCTTTGTATATAACAAACTCATTATATATATTTTGCAGAACACGCATATCCGAAATATACGGAGAAACATCCAATACAAACCCCTGTGATATATTGTGCTCAATGGCTTTCCCTTTTGCCTCTTGAAGCCGCTGAAGAAGAATCTCCCCAGAGTTCGTCTCATTGATTACAGGAATGATAGGAATGATAAAATCAAAAAACTTGGTTCTATCTTCTTTTGAAAAAATATCATCTCTAACAGCATAAACAAAAACGATCGGCTTTCGTTTAATAGCGTCATCGTTATTAAGAAGGTTGTTCAGCTCTCTAAGGTGAACAAAAATCTTTGGATCGTCCAAACGATCCAGGTCTTCAAAAAACACGATTCTGTATCCAGTAGCTTCAAAGAAGTACATGATTTCATCAAGATTCTTATTGAAAACAGAATCCGATTCTTCTCTGCCGCTTTGAATGGTTGTATCACTGGGCAGCTTTACTTCTTTTATCCTGAATCTCGAAATCACTGTGCGATACAGATAAGCAATTATGCCAGATGTTACCGTGAAAAGTATTCCAATAAAAAAATATGTATTGATATAGGGCAGTTTTTTTCTTGAAAGGAAGTTACTTACCGTCTCAACAAAGGTACTAAACTTTTCTGGCACAAAAATATCAGACAGAATAGCCGTAAATATCATTACAGCCAAAACACCTACAAACACTGGAAGAAATTTTATTTTATGTATTTTTCTATATCGACTTTGCGGGATTTTACCTGGTTCTACTTTGTAAAAAAGCTGCTTTAAGATTCCCTTTTCAACCTCGTCAGCATCTACTTCAATTTTTTCTCCTGATTCATCATTTTCCAAAACCTTTCCCTTAAAGAATGTGGCCATAGAGATTTTAAGAGATTTGTTTCTGATGGTATTAGCACGAAAGGGAATGCCCTTGTTATTTTTTTCATCATCCTGCGCAAGAAAAGTTTCAATAACGCTGCTCTTGCCTGCACCATAAGGGCCTGTTAAAGCAATATTCTTAACTTTCTTATTTTGAAATGCCCAGTTAAGGGCTTCTATATATTTGTCGCCGTTTTCGATATTGTCAATTGGTGCCAAATCTCTGTATTCAAAATTCCCCACCAGTTTCACCTCTTTTTCTATCTGACCATCTTGGTTAAAAGATTTCTCAATTTCTTCAACTCCGCATTCATTTCCATCTGTTTATTCAGCTGCTTTTCTTTTCGTATCTTTGCCTGCAAGGCTTCGATCTGTTTTTGAAGCTTTGCTTTCTGCTCACTCCGCTGCACAGCTTCCTGCAAAGTCTCCTGCACGCCTTCTGTCTGCTCTAACACGGCACCCGCCAGCTGGCGAACAAAACTCTCATACACCGCATCCAGATTCAAGCCTTCCACTTTTAATGAAAGCTCATCTTCTGCCAGCCAATCCGTGTGATAGTAACGTTCCACCTTGAAAGCATTATTTCCAGCAGTCGCTTCTTTGTATCCGATCCAGGCCTGATACTTGCCGCCATATTCCATCAGGAATAAAATGTGATACGGGATTTCACGGTCAATTTGTCGCAGTATCGCTTCATTCACAGTTTGCGTGTTCCACCTGATTTCAAACACTTCAATTTCAGTCACCATTTGCCCCGCTGCCAGATTCATCGTAGACGCAGCAATCTTATTACGCCAATATATAATCCGAATATCATCAATAACCCTCTTTTTCAAAGCAGGTGTAATGGTAAGGTTCTCATAGAACTTCTGCTTGGGCAAGCGCTTGTTAAATTCTGTCGACTTAGGAAGTCCTAACAAAATAAATTCCTCCTTTACTTCACGACCAGGAAGCAGATCAGCTCAAAGTCACTCAGTCCGGAAATATCCGACATCAGAGCCGATGTACCACCAGGCGAGAACAAGCTGTCAATATCGCTTTCTTCTTTAGTATCTATAATAGAATCAATGGCCATGCTCAAAAGTTCCGACATCTCTGCCATATTCCGGCCATCATCTGTTTCTTCATTGAACTTTGTATAAACTTCTTTGATTGGTTCCGACTTACCACGGCAGAGAAGCCGCACATCATCCAAAAGCTGCTTGGGATTCAGGTAATCGCAGATCACATCTTCATCCCGACCGATATAAACCATGTAAAACGGATGGATGCGGTTCTGATTGTCTATATTCACGCTATTGTTTACATTCCGCAACACGAAGATCACACCTTCCGGCAGTTCCTCCATTGCCGACACCACAGCATGAAGACCGCGTGGCTTTCGTTCCATGTCTGGATGTGTTTTCAGGTATTCCAGCAGATCGAGGCGGAATTCATTCAGCCCCAAATCCATGATTGAGATTCCCTCCGACATATCCTCGATGTCAACCACTTCCTCCTGTAACCGTTTCAGCTGTGCCTTACGATATTCTAGGTCGCCTTTTTCTTCTGCGTTGATCAGATCATCATCACCGGTAGCAGTCATGACTGAAATTTTCATCCTAGTTTCTACACGGCTTTTCAGATTGATATACTCATCCAGATTCATATCGGGCCAGAAGTTCACCAACTGGATATATTCATTCTTACTGCCAATACGGTCTATACGTCCAAAACGCTGGATAATACGCACGGGGTTCCAATGAATGTCGTAATTCACCAGATAATCACAGTCTTGCAGGTTCTGACCTTCCGAAATACAGTCCGTGGCGATCAGAATATCAATATTAGCTGTACTGTTCGGCATAAGCGCTGCCTTGCTCTTGCTGATAGGAGAAAAGCAAGTCAGAACATTGTTCAGTGTTGCTTTCAGCTCTTTAACAGTAGTCTTTCCGTCAACTGCTCCGGTAATAAGAGCGGTATCCAATCCATATTTCTTTTTTACAAATACACTGACATTCTCGTAGAGGTATTCTGCCGTATCTGAAAACGCTGAGAAGATCATGATTTTCTTGTTGTCTTGATTGATCGGATGCTCAATTTTTTTGGAGATCAGACCAAATAATGTTTGCAGCTTCGTATCGTATTCCGGTGTAATGTCAGCGATCATAAGTGTCAGTAGTTCCAGAATATCAGCATCGGTCTGAAGCTCCTCTCTCCATGTGCGATAATCCATATCCGCAAGATTGATTTTTATTTTCTCGCCCACAGAGAAGAAATCTGTATTGCCGTCATCCATATCAAAGTCATTATCAGACGCTTCAGACATATCCAGATCAGATACACCATATTTTTCAAAACGATTGATCGCATCGATTGTTTTCGTGATCAGCTCGCGAATACGGCTAAGCGTCAGGTTGAATGAAAACACAGAACTTTCCAATCGCTTCAGTAGGTTGATACTCATCAGTCTGCGAATTCCTTGCTCACGACCGCGCTGGGTAAGATTGATGCCCTTGTTATGCGTCAAATCCATGTACTTATCCAGCTTGCTTGGAAAGATATAGTTGGACGGCGTATAAATGCAAAGGCTAAGCTTCATCAGCTCTTCATAAATCTGATTGTAGTTGATTGCCGACTTTAAGTTGGTAAGACTCGGCCGCAGTGAAATTGGCTTCAATCTCTCCGGAAACTTGCCAATTTCTGCTGTGCTATAATACTTGGAAATGTGCTTTCTGGAGCGGGCAATTGTTACGCTGTCCAGCACTTCAAAGAAATCAAAATCCAAGGTTCTTAAAAGCGCATCCGTTGTGCGGTCTTCCGGATCAAGCTTGCACCAGGCATTGTATGCTTTCTGTGCCTGACGAAAAATATCATCGATAGATTTTTTTGTTGCAAGCTTACTGTCGATTTGCTCACTGTCTCCCTCATAAGCAATAGCCAATTGATTGCGCAAATCCACAAATCGGTTATTGACCGGAGTTGCAGATAACATTAGAACTTTCGTCTTCACACCGGTGCGGATGACTTTCTCCATCAGCTTCACATATCGATTTTCTGTTGTATTCGCATGCGTGCCGACGCCGTTGCGAAAGTTATGAGATTCATCAATGACAACAAGGTCATAATTCCCCCAGTTCAGGCGATCCAGCTCAATGCCATTGGAAGTACCGCCTGTTCGTGATAAATCTGTATGGAACAGCACATCATACCGCAGACGATCTAGCGCAATCGGGTTGTTCATATAGTTTCCCTTATAGGTATTCCAATTTTCCGCCAGTTTCTTAGGGCACAAAACAAGAACCGACTTATTTCTATTTTCGTAATACTTCACAACGGCTAAGGCTGTGAAAGTTTTTCCAAGACCAACACTATCCGCCAGAATACAGCCATTGTATTTTTCAAGTTTGTTGATGATTGCGAGAACAGCATCTTTCTGGAAATCGTAAAGTAGGTTCCAGATCTTGCTTTCTTTGAATCCTGTAGATTCGTTGGGAAGAACATCTTCCGAAATATCCGCCAAAAACTCGCTGAATACATGATACAGAGTCATAAAATAAATAAACTCTGGAGAATTTTCATTGTAAGCAGAAGAAATATTCTCAATCACCACATCTGTAACATCCTGCATCTTACTGCGATCATTCCAAATTTTCTCAAATAGCTGCATATACTGAGTGGAAAATGGTGCTTCCATTCGATTGGTCATATTATAGCTGTTGTTGCCTCGTTCACATCCTATATCAACTGTTGTGAACCCCGTCATCGGCATATAGGCGACTTGTTCTGTCGAAGACTCCACGGTCATAAAACCCTGCATGTTTTCACCTGTAATATTAGATTTGAAAACAGCTTTCCGCCTGATCCAATCTGCACATTCTTTTGCAATCGACTTCTGCGTCATCTCATTCCGCAATTTGATTTCAAATTCCGTTCCATACAAACTGCTCTCACGGTTCAATCTCGGAATATAGAATTCCCGCTTTTCTTTTGAGGCTTTCTCAGTTGTAAAAGTAGGTGAAGTGAATATAAAACGAAACTCACCCACGCCTTCTAACTGTTTTTTCAGTTCTTTATACGCGTACATGGAAAAGCAGGCAGCTGCAACAGACACCTTACTTCCTTTTGCAATTGTAGTGGTCATGTCGTCACGCACAATTTCAGAAATATTATCAAAAATCTTCATTTGTATGCAGCCTCCTTAGCCCTTGTTATTCCGAAGCCTCAGAACATTTTTTGTTCTTTAGATATTTTCCTGACTTAATGCGGGCATCAACGGGCTTTTCTGCATCGTCAGGTATAATCCATGAGTAGCCAACTTTTTTAGCTCCGGGGATTCGCCCTGTTGAACACAGAGTTTGAATTCTTCTTTTTGAAATCCCCCATTTTTCTGATAATTGTTTAATCGATAAATAATCCATAGTTAACCTCATTCTTCATGTTGCAATCTACTCTCAGCGGAACATAATTAATCAAATTTATTATACGCTAAACTGCGAATAAAATCAATCTATGTATTTTTACACTTTAATTTTCCATTTGCCCTTTCTTTCCGTTTATGGTAAATTTTCTCTAGGCCATACAAATTGTTGAAATTTTTTGACATACGTTAGGAGGTATATTGATATGAATAAGGAAAACCAAGCCAGAATCATAGAACTGGTCAAGCAGGCCAAGCCCTTGATTCTCCAGGAAATGGTCCACGAAAAGGTTACCGAAAAAGGGGCTGCCGATTACGTTACCAACGTAGATGTTGCCGTACAAAATTACCTGAAGGAGGCTCTTGGAAAAGAATTTCCGGACATTGCACTGATTGCTGAGGAAAAAGAAAACCTTGGACTGAATTCCCGGAAATCTTACTGGATTCTGGATCCCATTGACGGAACCACCAATTTAATCCGGGATTATCATTTAAGCGCAGTTTCTCTGGGGCTTTATGAAAATGGGGAAATCACTTTCGGAGTGGTCTATAATCCCTTTACCGAGGAACTCTTCTACGGTGCCAAAGGGGAAGGTGCCTATCTGAACGGAACTCCTATCCATGTGTCCGACCAGCAGGAATTCAAAGATGCTGTGGTGTCTTTCGGCTCCTCTCCTTATGAAAAAAACAGGGCAAAGGAACTGTTCCCGGTATTTTACAATATTTTTATGAACTGTGCAGATTTCAGGCGCACCGGCTCTGCTGCCCTTGACCTTTGCTATGTAGCCTGCGGCAGACAGCACGCTTATCTGGAACAAAATCTGAAGCCCTGGGATTACAGCGGGGCTACCGTTATTTTAAGAGAAGCTGGCGGTACCATCACGGACTGGGAAAATAAAGAGCCGCCTTATCTTGAGAATTCGGATATACTGGCCTGTGTACCCCAGTTCCGGGATATTTTGCAAAGGCTTATATAAAACAGGTCTGGCATGTAAAGCGGACATAAGCATCCCCCTCACCCGCCGCTTAATGCTCCGCGCACTTGAAGCGGGGGGAATGCTTATCTGCGTTCAAATACTTTGTAAATGCTGAAAAACAACTTACAGATATCAAAAGACACCACTGCAGATTTTTCCATATTTCATAAAATCTCATAGATAAATCCAGCGCACGTTTGAAAACGGCTCCAATTGATTTTATGAAGCATCTGCATTGATGTCTTTTTTCACCTCAATTTTATTCCGCCGTATACTCCCGTACTCTCAGCGGAATTCCAAGCTTCTCTGCCACTTTACGGCTTTTCTCAACGTTTTCTTCCCCGATACAGTCTACAACCGTGAATTTCACATTTTCTGTATATTTTTTGCAATCCTGCGCAAATTTCAGCATGGCATCAAAGGCTTTCTCGCCGTAAGCCGGGCGTACCACTTCGTTGTAGGACTTGGCATCTGGCATATTTAAACTGATGGAAACAATATCAACTGCCTGACAGACCTCTTTCGCTATAGAGCGCTTATTGATCAGATCTCCAAGACCGTTGGTGTTCAGACGAAGCTTGATTCCCGGACAGGGCTTCCCATCGCGATCCAAATGTGCCGGATATTTGCTTCTCATATACTCACTGACAGCGATCAGCTTATCCAGCGCCATAGTAGGCTCTCCATAGCCACAGAAAACCGCTTCCTTGTATCCTGAAAAATCAAAAGCATCAATTGCTTTATAAATCTCCTCCATTGTGGGTTCCTTGTCAAACCATAAAGTTTTTGCCTCTCCTACCGAATTCCCATTGTTGCGGATGCAAAAGGTACAGTTGCAAGGACACTTATTTGTCAGATTAAAATATACCTCATCATTATAACAATATACGATATCTGCCATTATTACACTCTCCTTCTCATCTATATTGCGGTTCGCAGACATTACTTTGCGGCACTATAACTTTCTTTTCCGAAATCATTCGCTATCTCAAAGCACCTTGCGTAACATTGCCAGTGGATATTATCCTTTTACAGCAATTGTTATTCTCTTATCAACTTTTACATAATTCCCCAAGATACGCCTCGAAGCAGACTCCGTCATTCCGGTCTGTGCCTTCCTGTACCGTCTGGGCAATTGCCTTGGAAAGAAAATTCACAGCCAGCTCTACACAGCTCATCATGGACATCTCTTTCACCAGACCGGCACTAAGCACCGAGGCAAACAGGTCTCCTGTTCCAGAATAACTGCCTCCTATTTTTGGGGCAAAGCACCAGGAAGAATGACCATTTTCTACTACCAGATTTCCCATCTGATGTACACACAATTCTGCCTGAGACTCCACGCCTGTAATCACAGCTGCCTGTAAGCCATATTCTTTTTTCAGCTGCTCCCCAATCTTTCCGATCTGTTCCAGCCTTTTCCTTCCATCCAGTTCCAAAAGGCTGGCATATCTTTTTTCCATCCCTTCTTTCCCATATAAAAGAAGCAGAGCTTCCGTAAGATTGGGCGTAATCACATGGGCGTTTCCCACCAGCTGAAGCATCTTTTCCCGCAGACCTTCTGTATAAATTCCATAAGCCCTGCCATTGTCTCCCATAACCGGATCCACCAGCACCATTGTGTTCTCCGTTCGGAATCTTTGAAAAAAATCCAGAATCTTATCTGCCTGTTCTTCGTCAGCCAGAAAGCCCGTATAAATTCCATCAGGGGAAAACTTCCGTTTCTCCCATTCTGTCATGATCTGTTCCATGTGCTCTGTATAATCATCACAGTAATAGGAAGGATAACCAGTCTGGTTGCTGAGTACTGCTGTTGGCAGCGGTACCGCCTGCACACCCATCACCGAGATCACCGGAATTGCCGCTGTCAGGGAACATTTTCCAAGCCCTGACAGATCCTGGATTACCGCTATTTTTTTCAAATATATCACTCCTGATTTTTATTGTAAATTTTTCGTTTATATTATAAAATATCACCTAAGTGTATGTACAGAAATATCCAAATTCAACTTTTTTAGAGGGGACAGTTTTATGTTAGACATTGAAAAAAATCAGAACCGCACTACGCATCTTTATATGGAAGTTTACGAATACTACCGCAAACTGATCCTGGATGGGAAAATGGCCCCCGGAAGCAAAATGCCTTCTCTTCGCAAGTGCTCCCAGGAGCTGAAGCTTTCCCGGACTACTATTGAAACTGCCTATCTTCAGCTTGCCGCAGACGGCTACATTATGGCAAAAGCCCAAAGCGGCTACTATGTCACAGAAATTGCCTCCCACCAGCATATAAACAACCAGCCGGGTACTCACAAAGAAACTTATTACCGCTATGACCTGGCATCTTCAGGTGTGGATAAAGAAAGCTTTCGTTTTGACCTGTGGAGCCGTTACATGAAAAGCGCCCTCCGGCAGAATGAACGCATGCTGACCTACGGCGAACCCCAGGGGGAAGCGGATTTCCGGGAAACTTTGTCAGATTACATCCGTGAGAGGCGGAACATTCTTTGTTCACCGGATGATATTGTAGTAGGCGCCAGTTTCCAAAGCCTGCTGCAGATTCTCTGTCCTCTTATCCATGAAGTATATCCGGAATTTCACCGGGTATCCTTTCCAACCCCTTCTTTCGTTCACGGAAGCACAGTTTTCGGGGACTATGGATATGAGATCTGTTACCGTAACAAAGACTGTGATGTGGTCTATGTTTCTCCTGCACACATGACAAAGTGGGGCGAAATCATGCCGGTAAAGCGCCGTCTGGAGCTTTTGAAATATGCAAATGAACGCCATCATCTGGTAATCGAAGATGATTTCGAAAACGAATTTGTCTATTTCCAGAAGCCTACACCCTCCCTTTTCGGACTCTCCGGAGGACAGGGCGTAGTTTACATTGGTTCATTTTCCAGATTGCTGCTGCCTTCTATCCGTATCAGCTTTATGATCCTGCCTCCTGAGCTTCTCAATGCTTATAAAAAGAAAGCCGGATTTTACAACCAGACTGCTTCTAAAGCAGAACAGATTGCTCTGTGTCAATTTATCCGGGACGGTCATCTTGCTGCACAGACCAGAAGGCTGAAACGACTTTATTCTTCCAAATTAAAACAGCTTCGCAGATCAGTCCGTCAGGTATTTGGCACTGGCTGTCAGATTCAGGTGGGCGCAGCCGGTACCAGTCTGGCTCTTACTTTGCCTTATGAAAAAAGCGGGGATGAATTAAAAAAACAGGCTTCTGAAAAAAGCCTGCATTTACAAATTTTAAAAGAAAGTGAAAAAGATGTGACGGTACTTATGTCCTGTTCTTCCATGCCAGTACAGGATTTCATCCCGGCCTGTGAACTGCTGAAGTCTGTAGTTTTTGACTAAACAGACAGCGTATACTTTGCCATTTACCACAGACAGAGTATACGCCGTTTTTTTATCCCCGATTGTTGTCAATCATATACAGCAAGGCATTACAGATGCACGCTGCGATATTTGATCCACCCTTACGCCCGCGGGCTACAATGTACGGTACATCTGTATGCATGATCAGTTCCTTGGACTGCACTACATTCACAAACCCCACAGGCACACCGATGATCAGCTCCGGATCCAGCTTTTTCTCCTCGATCAGCTCATAAAGGCGAACCAGTGCTGTAGGTGCATTTCCAATAGCAAAGATCAGCTTTTTATCCAACCCGGCCGCCTTGTCCATGCTGGCTGTGGCACGAGTGGAACCATTTTCTTTCGCAATCTTCGCCACATCCTCATCTGACATAAAGCAGTAAACCTCACCGCCATACCTTGCAAGGGCGCGTTTATTGATTCCTGCTTTTGCCATCTGGGTATCGGTTACAATACAGGCGCCATCTTTAATTGCCTGAATCGCTTTTTCCACTGCATTTTCGGAAAAACAAAGATTTTTCGCATAATCGAAATCAGCGCTTGTGTGAATACATCTCTTTACCACCAGCTCTGTTCCCGGGAGCAGAGGGGTATCACCAAGCTCCTCTGTGATGATCTCAAAGCTTCTTTTCTCTATGTCCATTGGTTTTACATTTTCCAGTTCTACCTTCATATTTATACCCCCTCTTCCAGGATTTCATATATTTTCTTCATATCCAGATGTTTCCGGAGCTCTGCTGCCAGGATATCATACTGGGTTTCCTTAAACGCCTGGAAATCCATACCAGTCATTCCAGATACATCCAGTCCTTTCTTTTCTCCAATGATCTGTACGATTGCCTCAGCTACTGCCTCTTTATCAAAAACACCATGTACATAGGTTCCGCACACATTGTCAAGATAAGCACCATCCGCCTTTCTCTCTCCGGTTACGCTATCCTGAATACTGGTAGATGGCTTTGCATCTCCTTTCAGGGCAGTCTCACCCATATGGATCTCATATCCTTCCAGAGCAGTATCACTAAGCTTTGCAAACGCACCAGTCAGCTGGCCGAAAGAGCCTTCCACTCTGGTTCTGGTCTTTTTCCTGGCAAAAACGGTATCCATTGGAAGAAGGCCCATACCTTTGATCGTTCCGCCAGCTTCCACTCCATGAGGATCGCTTAAAGTCTCACCCATCATCTGATAGCCACCGCAGATTCCAAAGATCAGCTTTCCTTTCGCAGCCTCCTTCAGGATCAACGCTTCCAGGCCATTTTCTCTCATCCACAGAAGATCTTCCATTGTATTTTTGGTTCCCGGCAGAATGATCATATCCGGATTGCCAAGCTCTGATGGATTTTTTACATAGCGAAGGGAAACTCCCTGAATACTCTCCAGCGGATTAAAATCTGTGAAATTAGAAATTCTGGGCACTCGGATCACCGCAATGTCAATCATGTCTACTGTCCGTTTTGTCTCAAAACGTTCCGTCAGGCTGTCCTCATCCTCCACCTGAATATTCAGATAAGGAGCTACGCCTACAACCGGAATGCCGCTTCTCTCCTCCAGCATTTCCACCCCAGGATCCAGAATGGTTTTGTCTCCACGGAATTTATTGATGATCAGACCTTTTACCATCTCCTTTTCATCTTCTTCCAGAAGCATGACAGTTCCGATCAGCTGGGCAAAAACACCGCCACGGTCAATATCTCCCACCAGAAGAACCGGAGCCTTTGCCATTTTCGCCATACCCATATTTACGATATCATCACTTTTCAGATTGATTTCCGCCGGACTTCCGGCTCCCTCTATAACAATAATATCATTTTCTGCTGCAAGAGCATTGTAAGCCTTCATAATATCCGGCACCAGTTTTTTCTTATATTTGAAATAATCTCTGGCGCTCATGTTTCCCAGAACCTCACCGTTTACGATCACCTGGGAGCCTACATCGTTTGTAGGCTTTAAAAGAACAGGATTCATCAGAACAGAAGGAGCAATTCCGGCTGCTTCTGCCTGCATCACCTGGGCACGTCCCATTTCCAGACCTTCTTTTGTGATAAAAGAATTCAACGCCATATTCTGGGACTTGAAAGGTGCCACACGGTACCCGTCCTGTTTAAAAATTCTGCAAAGGCCTGCTGCCAGAAGGCTTTTTCCGGCATTGGACATTGTCCCCTGCACCATGATTGCTTTTGCCAAAATGTGTTCCTCCTTTTATAAAATCACATTTTCAACTTTGGTTCTATCTATTTCTTTCAATGCCCTGACAAGCTGCTGATTTTCTTCATGTTTCTTCACCGCCACCCTGTAATATCCTTTGGAAAGCCCGGTATAATTACTGCAATCGCGTATCAGGATCTTCTTCTGCTCCAGCTTCTCATACAAATCCGCCGGACCTGTAAAAAACACGTAATTCGCCTGAGAAGGATAAACCGGATAGCCAAGCGCCGTCAGTTCTTCTTTCAGATATGCCAGTTCCTGAAAGGTCACCTGTCTTCCCTTTTCTACATATTCTCTTTCCTGCAAAGCCGCCAGACCTGCTGACTGTGCCATGGAAGAGACATTCCAGGGCTGACATACACCTTCTATTTTTTCCAGAAGTCCTTTATTTCCGCAAAGACCATAGCCAAGTCTCACACCTGCCATAGCATAGCGCTTTGTAAAAGCTTTCAGAAGAAACAGATTGTCATAGGTTTCCAGATATTCTTTTAGCGTATATTTTTCTGGTGATGGAACGAAATCCAGGAAACATTCATCCACTGCCATAAGAATATTAAGCTCCTGACAACGCTTCAGAATTTTTTCCAGCAACGGTTTTTCCACCAAAAGCCCGGTTGGATTATTGGGATTACACAGGAAAATAATGTCAATCTCTTCTGTCAATGCCTGTAAGAAGTTTTCCTCCAGCACAAACCTCTTTTTCCCATTCAGGAGAAAAAACTCTACCTGGCAATCTACACTATATAATGCCTGCTGGTATTCTGCAAAAGTCGGAGCCGGCACCAGAGCCCGTCTTGGATTCACCGCCCGGCAAAGGGAAAAGATCACCTCTGCAGCGCCGTTTCCGCAGATCACCTGATCCGGCTTCGTATTCTCATATTCTGCAATGGCTTTTTTTAAGGGAGTGCAGCCTACCTGGGGGTAGTCATTTATATGCTCCAGACTTTCAATGATCGCTTTTTTGATTCCCTCCGGGGTACCAAGAGGATTGCAGTTTGCTGAAAAGTCAATGCACCCCTGATGATGATACACATCACCGCCATGTATGTGTTTTTCCATTGTTGTCTCCATTCAAGTAATTACATGATCTAAAGCGTGTTTGAAAAAGGCTTTCTGTAAGATGTGCGTCACAATTTTAAAACATACTTTAATCTTTTATTTGTTGCTGTTTTTTCAGCAAAATCCGCTATAACACAGTTTTCAGAAGAACACTCAGCCCGAAGAATAAAATTGCTCCCACAATACAGGTTGCATAAAGCAGCTTATTCGCTCTTGGAATATCCTCGATTTCAACCGGGCGGATCGGATCCCCGATCGTCGGTTTTTCATATAGCTTACCAAAATAATAAGCATTTCCTGCCAGCTGAACATCCAGTGCTCCTGCCATAGCCGCTTCTGTCTGGGCAGAATTGGGGCTTGCATGATTGCGGCGGTCTCTTCTGTATATTTTCACTGCATTTTTGGTATCCATTCCAACAAATACTGTGGACAATGCCATCAACCAACCGGAAATTCTGGCTGGAATATAATTCGCCACATCGTCAAGTCTGGCTGCACATCTTCCAAAATACAGATATTTATCGTTTTTATATCCAAGCATAGAATCCATAGTGTTGATGCCCTTGTACAAAAACATCAAGGGAATTCCACCGATTGCCATATAAAACATAGGGGCAATAATTCCGTCAGAGGAATTTTCCGCAACCGTTTCCACAGCTGCCTTCGTCACTCCGATTTCTGAAAGTGCCTGTGTATCACGTCCCACGATCATGGAAACGGCATAACGCGCTTCCTCAATGGTTCCGTTTTTCAGGCGGTCATATACTTTCATACTTTCCACTTTCAATGATTTTGTTGCAAGCAGCTGTCCGCACCAGAAAGTCTCCAGTGCAAAACCCAGCCAGAAATTCCATTTATAAAGCAGATAGATCACACCGTAAGGAATAAAAAAGGTAATAAGACAGACAAAGACAACCTCCAGAATGCCTCCTGCCCGCTCACCCTTATCTGTTTTCGGAAACACCTTTCGTATTCCTTTTTCCAGTCTGCTGATCAGATTTCCTATGAGACATACCGGATGATATAGCCATCTTGGATCTCCCATAAGCAGGTCAAGAATAAAACCTGCCGGAAGAGTTAATAATCGTATCATTTTTGTAACTCCTTATACTCCAGACACTTTTTTAAAAATGCCTGCGGAATTTTCGGATTTGCGTAATAATATAAATGAGGAAAGCCCGCTAACAAATGATCGGTGCCGTGCATGCAGTCCCACCCGCGTTTACTTTCCGGTTTGGAAGCATGAAATGCAGTTCCACAATTATCCGAATCAAAATAATGAAATTCATGGGCAGGACTTACTCCAAGATCTGACTCCCCAAGAATCGCTGTTTCCTGTTTTCCATGGGAAATCCCCTTATTCTGCCTCAAAGTAATATAGCCAAACCGGGTCAGTCTGGGTGTGCGCCATACCTTACCCGGAATAACGCCTGCCATTTCATAGAATTTCCCATCCATTCCCTCCATGCTTTCGTGGAGATACATGAACCCACCGCATTCTGCAAGACAGGGCATTCCATCCTTTATGGCTGCCGCAATTTCCTGCCGCATAGAAAGATTCTCCTCCAATGCTTTTCCATTTAATTCCGGATATCCACCATAGAGAAGAAGTCCGTCCAGATTTTCTGGTAAATGTCCGTCATGTACAGGCGAAAAGGCCACCAGCTCGGCACCCATGGAACGAAGAAGATCCAGATTGTCTTCATAAAAGAAGCAGAATGCCTCATCTTTCGCAAGACCGATCTGAAGCTTCTTTGGGCTTTTCCAGGTACACACCTGACTCATTTCAGTCAATACATCCACTTCTCTTTTCACCTTTTCAGCTATTGCACTGGTTCCAGATGGCTGACATAGGGATCTCTCATCTGTCTTTTCCAACAATGGATATTCCAACACTGGTGCCTCATTGGCCAGTTTTAATATCTCTTCTATTTCCAGACTGTTCTCCAGCACTTCTGCCAGCTTCAAAAGCCGTCCCTTCAGTTCCGGGATTTCTTCTGGCAAAATCAGTCCCAGGTGTCGGCTCTCGATCACACAATCTTCCACCCTTGGCACATAGCCCAGTACTTTGATGCCAAGCTCCTCTTCCACCAGTTTCTTCATTCTGGGATAGAGCATAGGGGACATCTGGTTAAAAATCACGCCTTTTATGCGGCTGTCTTTTTTGTATTCCAGAAAGCCTTTTATGTAGGCAGCAAGAGAGACACTCATTCCCTTGCTGTTCACGATCAGAATAACCGGCGTATCCGTAACTCGCGCCAGATCATAAGCACTTGCCAAAGTAGTGGTTCCTGCCACTCCATCGTAAAAACCCATAACGCCTTCCATCACTGCTATTTCACAATCAGCACTGTTTTTTGCAAGAAGGTATCTGGTAATCTCCTCTCCTGTAAAAAAAGTGTCCAGATTTCGGGATTTTGTACCAATTACCTGGGTATGGAACATGGGATCAATATAATCCGGTCCGCATTTAAAGGAGACTGTCTTTATTCCTCTGTTTACCAGTACCTGCAGCAGACCACAGGTGAGAAGTGTTTTTCCGCTTCCGCTGGCTCCTGCTGCAAGCAAGATCCTGGGTATTCTTTTTTTCATGATAGTCCTCCTCTTCTTTCCGCGCCAACAGCCTTTTTCTGCACTCTTAAGAAAACCACACCTGTCATATCTGCGCCCGGGGGCTCTGGCAGGTAATGATATAAATAGGATTTTCTCCCATCATTAGATGGTATCTTCCAATCTCTTTTGATCTGGAGGCTGTAAGCTGCACTGCTTCCTGATCTGCGAAATCGTATTCTTTCAATATCTCCAGTGCCTCACTGATAGTCTCCAACGTAATGCAGTTGATCACGATCCGCACATCCTGGTTCTTTTCTAAAAGCAGGGCAACGATTTCTTTCAGATTTCCTGATGAACCGCCGATAAACGCATGAGTTGGAACCGGCAGTTCTTTTAGTGCTTCCGGTGCCTCGCCCTTTATAATTTCCAGATTATCCGCTGCAAACCGCTGTTTGTTTTCGTAAAGAAGAGCCACCGCGTCATCCTTTTTCTCAACAGCGAAAACCTGTCCCTGATCTGCGCGAAGAGCCATTTCCACAGAAACAGAACCTGTTCCGGCACCTACATCATAACAGATGGAATCTTCCTGAAGACGAAGCTTGGAAAGGGAAACACATCTCACCTCTTCTTTTGTCATAGGTGCTTTTCCACGGATAAATTTCTCATCTGGAATTCCATGAGTGGAAAATGCCGGTCTGGCTTTTTCATTGTAAGCACAGACAACGCTCAATGCCTGACCCGCATAGGAAGTCAGTTCACTGGCGTTCGCCTGGAATATTTTTTCATCTGGATAGGAAAGATTTTCTCCAACATAGAGAACCACATCTCCCATCTCATATTCCACCAGCTTCTGTGCAAGTTCCGCAACTGCACTTCCTGTTCCCAGAATGGAAAAAACCTTCTGATTCTGCTTGATCATGGAAACCAAATTGCAATTTTTGCCGTGGGCACTAGTAATCTTCGCATCATCCCAGGATAAACCGATCTGGGACATAAAATAAACCACAGAAGAAATTCCGCAGATAATCTCAATGGAGACACAGCCATTCTCTTTTTCACTGTGCTCCTGCCCTTCAAAATCATCTGCTAAAACACCCTCTGGTTTCCTTCCATTCAACACATCCAACAGCTTCTTCGCTCCGCTGTAGAATCCCACATCCCCGGACAAAGCTATCACAATATTCTCATATTCCGGATGGCTCTTAATATAAGCTCCAATCACATCGCTGCGGTATTCATACACCACCGGCTGTCCCGGCTCCCGGATGGAATCTGCCATACGCCTGGCCCCAATGATCAGATCAGCTCTTTGAACTGCCCTTTTTCCCTGAATTGTAAGGGTTTTCTCACTTCCCATCCCAATTCCCAGGAGTGTAACGTGAGGTTTCAGGGTGAGTCCGAAATGTTCCGTTAGCATATGTTTACATTCTGCCACAGAAAGGCCCTCTTCCTGCAGCGGTCTTCCAATTATAACAGGAATCACATCGCACATAAGTGCAGCATCAATTTTCTCCTGAAAACCACCTGCTTTTCCTGTATCCTTTGTCACAAGATATTTGCAGTCATACTGACGAAGCATGGCTGCGTTTAATTCCATGGAAAAGGGTCCCTGCATACCGATCAGATGTTTGCCCTCAAAGCCATACCCTTTGCAGGTTTCCATCACAGATGGCAAAGACAGAACACGGGCATAAATGCGTTCTCCTGCATCAGATAAAGCTGTAAATTTTCCAAGCTCCTTGCTGCCTGTAGTTAGCAGGATATTCCCCTTAGTGTCTTCCAGAAACCTCACTGCTGCCTCCGTGTCTTCCACATATACAGCTTTATCCTGATACGCGCCCTTTTCACGAAGTACTCTCTCATAGGAAAGCCCTGTATTTTTGCAGGCTGTCCGAATATTCTCCGTTACCTCGGCAGCATACGGATGGGTAGCATCCAGCACCAGTCCGGGACTGAGTTCTTTCAGAAGATTTTCCATCTCCGCCCCATTCAGGCGGCCAGCGTGGATTTTCAGATATTCTCCCTCTTTTAATGATTTGCTGCCGTAATCGGTAGCAACACATGCAAACACACTTACTTTATTTTTTGCCAAAAAGCTGCAGATTTCACAGCCTTCTGTGGTGCCTGCAAAAACAACAACATCAGACATTTTTATATCCTCTTGGTGTTACCATTTTTCCATCAATATTTCTGGTCTGTGAATTTCCGATAAATACAGTGGTAAACATATCTACCTGTGTTTCTTTCAATTCAGCCAGAGTCATAACCCTGGCAGTTTCACCCTCGCGGTTAATGTTCTTCACGGTACCGCATACTGTTTCCGGAGATTTGTGTTGAAGCATAAGTTCGCAGGCTTTTTTCAGATAATCGTGTCTCTTGTGACTGGACGGATTGTAAAGAACAATCACAAAATCAGCTTCCGAAGCCAGAAGAAGACGCTTCTCGATCTTTTCCCATGGTGTGAGCAGATCACTGAGACTGATCAGACAGAAATCGTGGATCAATGGAGCACCAAGAACTGCTGCTCCTCCGGTTGCTGCTGTAACACCTGCAACTACTTCCAGCTCCACCTCCGGATAGTTTGCGCCGATTTCATACATAAGACCAGCCATTCCGTAAACTCCCGCATCACCACTGCAGATCATGGAAACTGTCTGGTCTTTCATAGCCTCATCAAAAGCCATTACACAGCGGTCTACTTCCTTTCTCATAGGTGTAGTGAGAAAAGATTTTCCCGGAAAATGGTCTTTTACAAGATCAATATAAACAGTGTATCCAACGATCACATCACTTTTTTCAAGAGCTGTAGCTGCAGCTCCTGTCATTCCTTCATAAGAACCTGGTCCGATTCCTACCACATAGATTTTCTTTTCTTTACTCAAAACGTATCCTCCAATCTCCAAGGACAAGAGCCGTTGTCACGCCCTCTGCGCCCCGTTTTCTCTGTATAAAATGAACGCCAGTATAATTCTCTGCGGCTTTCACCGCGCTTCGCTCACACACATTATCCACACCTACTGTCTTACTCACAAAAGAGGATGATGTGAATTCACCCTGCACAGACAGAAGTTCCTCACTGGAAAATGTTTTGAAGGGAACTCCCAGCTTTTCTGAAAGAGCCTGAAGCCCGGGTTCTTCTTTTTTTACATCAATGCTTGCTAGAGCTGCAACTGCCTCCGGATAAATGTCATTTTCTTTCAGGCAGCTGAATGCTGCTTTTTCCACGGCTTCTGATTCTTTATTTTTCCGGCAGCCCATTCCAAGCGCAGCAGCTGGTGGAACTACATGCGTCGTTGAGGCAAAGGGATGACAGCTTTTATGTACGGTCACGGCAATCCCCACCTCTGGAAGTGGTGTGCCATCCACAGTTTCATACTGTATTTCAGAAAGTGATATGCCAGTTTTTTGACACCAGATCAGTCCCTCTGGCAGTTCTCCCTCCCAGGGAAATTCGCTGTAGAATCCCACCTTCTCACCTGCCAGCAGCGCGGCAGAAACCTCTTTCGCCTCTTTCATTCGAAAAATGTGACAGTTATTTTTCTTTGCAAACACATCCACAGCAAATTTTCCCTCAAGGTCTGTGGCAGTTGTGACTACAGGGATTGCCTGTAAAATGTCTGCAGCCAGACAGGCAAGTTCATTTGCCCCGCCAAGATGTCCAGACAGCAGGGATATCACAAATTTGCCCAATTCATCTACTACCAGCACAGCCGGGTCTTTCTTTTTGCTTTGTATAAAGGGAGCAATGCTGCGCACTGCGATTCCGGCTGCTCCAATGAAAATGATACTGTCTGCAGTTTCGAACTGTTCTCCCGTCCATTTCCCGCAGCTTCCCTTTATAGAATCTGGAATGTATTTGCTCTTTGTGAAAAAAGAAACTATATTTCCTTCTTTTTCCAGTCCCTTTTTTAGTTTCTCTCCTGTCTGCTGCCCTGTCAGGGTGTAGCATATCATGGAAATTTTCATCCGTTTTCCTTTCATCTGGAACAGGCTCTAACCTAAGCTGCCATATCAAATAACCTTATTCTTATTTCGTTGCTTCACGGAACTCTGTTGTAAATCCTGGATCGTATAACTTGGAACGGTCATAATGAGCGGCATTTACACAGTCTCCAATGATCATAAGTGCAGTCTTCGTAATATGATTCTCTTTCGCAGTCTGCGCCAGGGTTCCTACTGTGCACACAAATTTCTTCTCATCCTCCCAGGTTGCCTTATACACAATCGCAGCAGGAGTATCTGCCGTATAACCGCCTTCGATCAGTCTTCTGCTCAGTTCTTCCAGCATTCCTGTACTGAGAAAAACAACCATAGTTGCCTGATGGGCAGCAAAGGACTGAATGCTTTCCTTTGGCGGAACCGGAGTTCTTCCTTCCATACGGGTGATGATCACGCTCTGGGAAATATCTGGCAGCGTATATTCCAGATTTAAAGCACTTGCCGCACCGCAGAATGCACTGACACCAGGACAGTAATCATAAGCAATTCCCTTCTCATCCAGCACATCCATCTGCTCACGGATGGCACCATAAATACAGGGATCACCTGTGTGGAGTCTTACTGTTGTCTTGCCTGCTGCTTCTGCCTTTTCCATAACAGAAAGCACCTCTTCCAGTGTCATCTTTGCGCTGTTATAAATAGTACAAATATCCTTTGTGTACTCCAAAAGTTTTGGATTTACCAGAGATCCTGCATAAATAACTACGTCTGCTTCTTCCAGATATTTCTTTCCTCTTACGGTGATCAGATCCGGTGCTCCGGAACCTGCTCCTACGAAATGAATCATGGCTTTCTCTCCTTTTTCACTATAATTTTTATTATGCGGCAAAGTTTTATAATTCTTGCTTTAATAAATTTTTACTCTGCCTACATTGGTTTTCATTTACATTATCTTACTTTTCCTTCACAATGATCAACGAATAATAACCTGCATCATCTGGAATTTCTTCCACACTTCTATAAATTTTCTCATCTGGCATTCCGCAATTTTCGATCATCTCGGCTTTGTTACCAGATGCTTTGATCTGTGCTTTTACTTCCTGCATTTTTTTGCCGGTTTTCATCAGAACCTTCGTTCCTGGAAGCTTTAATGCTTCTTCTATCTGATAGGAGGCAGGGATTACATGAAGCTGCTGGGATTTTTCCACCAGTCCTTCATTAAATCTGGCACTGACTGCGCAAAAGGATGTAATGCCGCTGATGATTTCCGTTGCATATCCCAGCTGCTCCACCCTTTTATGAACATAAATGTATGTAGAATATACGGTTGGATCTCCCAGGGTAAGAAATACTACATTTTTTCCTTTCTCAAGCCATTCTGCAATTATTTTTGCTCCTTCATCATGAACACGTTTCAGTTCTTCTCTGTCTTTGATCATGGGCATTGGCAGGGAAATCATCTGTTTGCTGTCAATTTCCGGATACGCACCTTTCATGATCCTGTATGCTACAGATTCTTTTGGGTTTTCCCCTGGAAAAGCCAGTATATCTGCTTCCTTTGTAAGTCTTAAGGCCTTTAAAGTGATCAGCTCCGGATCCCCTGGGCCAACTCCTACGCCATATAATTTTCCTGTCATAGATCTCTCTTTCTGAAATAGTTTTTAAACATAACTACTCTGTTTTTATTTTTTGCTCTCATAAACTGAACATATCTTTATTCGTAAAAATGCCCTGCAACATACTGTCCATGCCTGCAATCTGCACACTCTATCATCCCGCTTACATTTGAAGTTTAAGCATTTCATCCTGCTTTTGAATTTCCTGAATCAGTTCACCGGCATCTCTTGTTTTTCCCAGATATCCATATACATTGTTAAAAACAACCGCACCAAGCTTAATTTGTTCATAAGAACGGTGATCCAGATAAAACTGGATTCTTTCCATAATTTCTTGCATTGCAGGCTCTAAAAGGCCTTTTTCGTGCAAAATATCAAGGGCATCATCTGTGGTATTGCAATTCAGGATATCTCTTGCAGTATCTCCATCCGCTCCCACTCTGAGGGCATTGGCTGCAAGCACTTCCATACGGGCATCTGCACTGTGGGAATGGGTGTTCATAATTCCTGCTGCTACCTTTACAAACTTGCCAATATGGGCCACAAACAGGATTCCTTTCACTCCCATATCCACAGCCATATCAATGGTTTCTCCCACATAATTGCTGCACTTAATATTTCGTTCGAAAGGTAAGGTCATGTGCTCACGCAGATAATCTGCCCCATAGTTTCCCGGAGTCACAAGAAGGTACTTCTCGCCTTGGGTAAAGTGCTGCTTCATTTCCACATGAATGCTTTCTACAAGAGCTTTTTCACTCATAGGCTCCACAATTCCGGAGGTTCCAAGAATGGAAATTCCCCCTGTGATTCCCAGCCTGGGATTAAAGGTCTTCTTGCCGATCTCTACACCTTCCGGAACAGAAATCACAACCTTCAGCCCTCCCTCATAGTCATGGGAAACTGCAGCTTCTTCTGCTTCTCGAAGGATCATGGCACGAGGAACAGAATTGATCGCAGCTTCTCCTACTTTCTGGGAGAGCCCGGGTCTTGTAACTCTGCCTACGCCCACTCCGCCATCTATGACGATTCCGGCAGTATCCGTCTTCCACACTGTAGCATACACAAGAATGCCATTTGTTGTGTCCGGATCATCTCCGGCATCTTTTTTCACTGCACAGGTAACCTGATTTTCACTGATCTGAATGTCATGCAGTTCCAGGTCAAGGAGGATTCCCTTGGGAGTCATAAGCGGTACAGATGTTAACTTTTCTTTTCCAAGAAGCATCAGGCAGGCGCCCTTGCAAGCTGCTGCCGCGCAGGAACCTGTAGTATAGCCAAAACGCATTTTCTTCTGTCCGCGAATCACATAATAATCTTCCAATCCTGTCTTATGTTCCATGTTTCTTGCCTCCAAAGCTATGAGGAACCCGCTATGCGGGTTTCCGGGATTGTGACGGCAATCTTCACGTCCGCCCCATCTGTTACGTAAATAAAAGAAGCCCTGTCCTGACAACAAAGCTTCTTTCCTATCAGTCTTATCCCGGTTGCCGCAGGAAATCCTGTTTCTGAAAAAGCAACCAGTATCTGACTGTACAGTAACGGACTTGTGCAGGAATTACACCTGGCTTCCTGATCATGCTTTTCCCTGTTTTTATCCGTTACATTATATAATTTTGCCATTTAAAAGTCAATAAAAGGGGATCGCTTTCCTTATCTTTTGCAGTTACCTTTTGCAGTTACCTTTTACACAACTTTATGTTCCATCCATTTTCCACTCTTAAACCGCAGACCAAACACGATCGCACGTACCGTCCAGTCTGTGAACATTCCGATCCAGACAGCCATCGGTCCCATGCCACATACCCGGATCAGATAAACGCACAGGCAAAAGCGGAAGGTCCACATAGTAATGCAGGAAGTAATCATGGAAAACTTCACATCTCCTGCCGCACGCATGCCGTAAGCCGGAATAAACGCAAACATCCATACGATTGGTTTCACAATGGTGATCCAGAACATCATATCAAGACACATTTCAGCGCTTTTAGCTTCCATTCCACCAATCATGGTAATCGGCCGTGCAAGGACATATACCACTGCACAGCAGGCGATGAGAAAGACTTCGGAAAAGATCATCAGTTTCTTCATATAATAAACTGCCTCGTCTTTTTTTCCGGCTCCAAGGCTCTGTCCCACTACTGTCATAAGTCCGATTCCAACACCAATTACAGCTGTTCCATTTAACATCTCCAGCATATTGGTCATAGCCTGGGCTGCAATTGCAGTGGTTCCAAGCGTAGAGACTGTAGACTGGATTGCCAGCTTTCCAAGCTGGAACATGCTGTTCTCTATACCAGAAGGAATACCAAGAGCAAGAATCCTGCCAATCATTTTTCCATCCGGACGGATTTTCAGATAATCACGTACCACAATTGGCTGCCTGTCTTTTCTAAGCTGATAAAGCACTACCACTGCACAAAAAATTCTGGATACCAGTGTAGAAATGGCGGCTCCGGCAACTCCCATATGAAATACCCAGATCAGGATTCCATTTCCCACAATATTCATCACATTGGAAATAATGGAGATTACCATCGGTCCTCTGGTGTTTTCCTGTGCACGGAAAATGGATGCTCCGGCATCATAAAGCGCAATAAAAGGATAGGACAGCACAGTATAAAAGAAATATACCATGGAATTCTTCATAACATCCGCGTCTACTTTTCCGAAAATAAAGCTAAGAAGCGGTGCACGGAAAGCAAGTCCAAGCACAACGATGAAAACAGAAATAGCCGTTATAATAAAAAGTGCCTGCCTGGCTGATTTGTTTGCCATCTCGTGATTCTTCTGGCCAAGATACTGGGTACAGATAATGGTACCTCCTGCTGCCAGTGCAGAAAAGGCCTGAATGATCAATACATTGATGGAGTCCACAAGAGAAACGGCGGAAATGGCCGCAGAACCTACATTGCTGACCATCATAGTATCTACCGTACCCATCAAGGCATTTAATAGCTGTTCCATAATAATAGGAACAAGAAGCGCCCGGAGCATTTTGTTTGTAAAAAGATGTTGCTGTTGTTTCATATGTTTTCTCTTTTTCCTTAAATATATAAATAGTTCCTGTCGCATGGATGTATATCTCATAAAACTGCTTCAGATACTTCCATGCAAATATTTTCTGTGCTATTATACACCTTGAGCGAAAAAAATACAGTATTTAATTACGCACAATCCTTATGTTTCAACATAATTTTAATACAATTTCAGGAGGAACACCTTGGACAGAATTCTTACATACACGATACAGCCAGAGCAGGAAGGAATGCAGCTTCTTGATTTTCTCAGGAACAAGGGCTTTTCCCGGGGAATTTTATCTTCCATGAAGGCAGATAAAAATGCGATTCAGCTAAATGGTGAGCGGGGATTTGGGAAATCAGTTCTTCAGGTCGGAGATTCTCTTCACATACATATTCCGGAAGCGGACAACACTGAGAATATCCTGCCTGTGAGAATGGACCTTTCTATTCTATATGAAGATGAAGATATTTTAGTCATAAATAAGGCGGCAGACATGCCTGTGCACCCTTCCATTGGAAATTATGATAATACACTGGCGAATGGAGTTGCCTGGTATTATAAAGAAAAAGGACAGCATTTCGTCTACCGCTGCATCAACCGTCTGGACAGAGACACCACAGGAGCCCTGATCCTGGCGAAAAATCCTTATAGTGCAGCAGTTCTCTCTGCCCAGATGAAACAGCGTCAGATCCGGCGTACCTATCTGGCAATTGTACAGGGAATCGCACCAGAGCAAGGAACTATTGATGCGCCTATCGGGCGCGCAGCAGATTCCACCATCGAAAGACAGGTGGATTTCGCAAATGGGGAAAGTGCGGTCACACATTATGAGCGATTAGACACCTATCATTCCTACTCTCTCATCGAGCTCCATCTGGAAACCGGACGCACTCATCAGATCCGTGTGCATATGAAGTACATTGGACATCCGCTGCCAGGAGACTTTCTCTACAATCCAGATTACAGAATTATAAAAAGACAGCCCCTGCACTCCTTTCAGCTGGAATTTGCTCACCCTGTTACAGGAGAAAACATGTGTATGACTGCCCCTGTCCCAGAAGATTTTGCAGATGCCTTTCATCGTTCCTAACGGCAACCGAATTCGGGCAAAACAGGTCAGAACCTCATAACCGTGAAGTTCTGACCTGTCTCATTTTTCATTCTCAGAAAGCTTATAATTCTTTTCTGTTCTTCTCATATATAATGAGCAAACCTTTTAACAAAAGATCCTCATCCAGCAAAATCTTCCGCTTGCAATGTGGGATAATCTTACGGGCAAGACCACCAGTTGCAACAACTGTAATTTTCTGACCAAGCTCTTCTTCAATTCTGTCAACAATTCCGTCAAGGGCTGCTGCATTGCTGTAAATCACACCGCTTTTCATGCATTCAATGGTATTTTTTCCAATGATGCGCTTCGGTGCTTCAATACTGATTCCGCTAAGCTGAGAAGCACGGGCAGTAAGGGCATCCAGGGACACTCCCATTCCGGGAAAAATCATGCCTCCCACATAATGCTTCTTCTCATCTACTACGCTTACCGTACTTGCAGTTCCCATATCAATAATTGCCAGTGGAAGAGAATATTCATGAATTCCTGCAACTGCATTTGCTACAAGATCTGCTCCAAGCTGTCCGGGATTATCCATCAGGATATTCAGTCCTGTTTTTACACCTGGTCCCAATACCATAGGTTCTTTTTTCAGAACCTTTTCAGCTGCAAGCTTCACGGCATTGGTAATCTGCGGTACTACAGAGGAAATAATGCAGCCTTCAATATCAATCCGCTTAATATGATATAAATCCAAAACTGTCTTCAGGTCAACTGCGTATTCCAGTTCTGTTTTTGTACGGACAGTGGAAAGTCTCTCAATGAAATAGGTTTGCTTTGAATCAATGCAGCCAACCACAATATTTGTGTTTCCAATATCAATTGCTAAAATCATTTTTTCCTCCATGATTTCTCTATCATCAGCCAGACTGCTTTCAGCCGCAATCAGCGGCCATTTTTGCAAACAGTCTGTCTGTTTTCAATTTTCTTAAACTTCTGCTGTTTTTACCACTTTCTCAGATTTCTTCTCTGTTTCCGGAAGAAGCCTTGCCTTGTAAAGGGCTGCACCTACAGCGCCTGTGATAACGGTAGCGGAAAGCATTTCACATACTGCGTTGATTCCTACAAATGTACAGATGAACAGAATCACGTTTTTTCCACCCATAAGTCCCTGTACATACTCGGTATTTCCAAAAAGGCAAACCAATAACCCCATAAAAAACAGAGTATTTAAAAATGCGGAAAGAAATCCTGTTACAGCACAGGAAAGATAAATATTTTTTGATTTCCTGCGGACTCCCCGGAAAATATATCCAAGAAGAAGTCCGTCAACCAGTCTTGGAATAAATCTCTGAACAAACGCCAGGAATGGATTGATTCCGAATAAGGTAACACCCATAAGGCTGGTACCTCCAATGCCGATACACTGACCAAAGCTGGTAAGTCCGAATACGGCTCCCGCGATGGCTCCGCCTACAGGTCCCATTGTAATTGCGCTGACGGCAACCGGAATAATATTAAAGGTGATTGCAAGAGGCCCGATATTCAGGTATCCAAGAGGTGTGTAAGCCATAAGAAGCAGAATTGCGATCATAAGGCCCAGTAAGGTGATTTGAGATGTTGTAAATTTTTTGTTCATATTGTCCTCCTTGTTATCGTTCCCTATATTAGAGCCTGTTCAGACCCAGGGATACAATACGGTATGGAACAGCGGGCATGTTTTTTTGGTATTTACCCGCCACTCTGAAAAATGTGTTATCCTCTGTCCAGATTTACAAAATACAATCTGCGAATATAACACCAGTGCCACTGCCTGCGGCTTCGCAAAAGATTTATAAATGCTATCAAAATGACAGCCTGTAAATAACTATCTGCGAACTCTCTCAAGCAGTATTTTATCCAGGATCTTACCGGCTGCATCCTCCTTGCTCATTAGCGGGAGTGATACTTCCTCATCCTGTGTAATCAGAGTCAGAACATTGGTGTCCCCCTGGAATCCGGCACCTGCCATTTTTACATTGTTGGCAGCTACCATATCCAGATTTTTCCTGGTAAGTTTGACTCTGGAATTACCGATCATATTCTCTGTTTCCATGGAAAAGCCACAGAGAAACTGTCCATCCGGTTTGTGCTCTCCAAGATATTTCAGAATGTCATCTGTTCTCTCAAGGGCAATGGACATGTCATCGTCTTTCTTTTTGATTTTCTCATCGCTCACACTGGCCGGACGATAGTCTGCCACTGCTGCTGCTTTAATGATAATATCCTGTTCCTGACTGACAGAGGTTACAGCTTCATACATATCTCTGGCTGTTACCACCGGAACCACTCTTACAAATGGCGGCGGTGTAAGTGCAGTACGTCCACTCACCAGTGTGACATCTGCTCCGCGCAGCATAGCCATTTTTGCAATGGCATAGCCCATCTTGCCGGAAGAATGGTTGGTAATATAACGGACAGGATCAATTGCTTCCTGGGTAGGACCGGCGGTAACCAGCACCTTCAGCCCTTTCATATCCTTCTCACAGGCACACTCTCTCAAAATATAGTTTAAAAGAGTCTCCGGCTCCGGCATTTTTCCTGCTCCGGTATCGCCACATGCAAGATAGCCCACAGCAGGATCGATCACTTCGTATCCATAATGCTCCAGGATTTTTAGATTATCCTGAACAATGGGGTTCTCAAACATATTGGTGTTCATCGCCGGAGAAATAAATTTCTTGCATCTGCATGCCATAATGGTGGTTGTAAGCATGTCGTCTGCAATTCCATGAGCCAGCTTGCCTATCACATTGGCACTTGCCGGTGCGATCATCACAACGTCAGCCTTTTTCGCAATGGACACATGCTCTACCTGGAACTGAAAATTCCGGTCAAAGGTATCCACAAGGCATTTATTCCCGGTAAGTGTCTCAAAAGTAATGGGATTAATAAAATTAGTGGCATTTCTGGTCATTAGCACATGAACGTCTGCCTGCTGTTTCTTCAGCATACTTGCAAGATATGCGATCTTATATGCTGCAATACTTCCAGTAACTCCCAGAAGAACTGTCTTTCCCTCTAACATTATCTTCCCTCATCTCTCTTTGAAATCTTTTGGACAAAATTCATCTGTTATTTTATACCTTTTGTCCGTACCGCTTATTATAATGCAAAGAGACGTATGAATGCAATGTATTTTTTATATGTTCAGCTTTTCATACATAATTTACCTTTATATGCATCTTTTCTTTGTTTTATTATCTGTTATAATAGCCTTGGACTTTTAACAGCCATTCCAGAGCATGTAAAAAAATCCTTCCCGTAACGTGCACACCCCACTTTGCGGGAAATTTTGCCATCTGTTTTCGTCTTTGATAATAAGGATACTACAAAAGAAAGGAACCATTATGAACTACCAGATCACACAGTGGTGCGCCCACTTTATCTCAGAGCATGTAAAAGAGGGAGAGCTTTGCATTGATGCCACCATGGGTAACGGAAATGACACTCTGCTTCTTTCCCGTCTTTGTGGGGAAAAAGGGCATGTACTCGCTTTCGATATTCAGGAAATGGCACTTGCCAATACAAGAGAGCGGCTTGAAAAAGAAAATGCCCCTCACAATTATGAACTGTTTCTGGATTCCCACGTAAATATGGGAAAATACGCAGAGCCTGTGAGTGTAAGCTGCATTGTATTCAATTTCGGCTATCTGCCGAAGGGCGATCATACTCTTGCCACAAGGGCAGAATCCAGTATTCAGGCACTTACCGTATCCCTGTCCCTTTTGAAAAAGGGCGGGATCCTGATGCTGTGTATCTACAGCGGCGGAGATTCCGGGTTTGAGGAACGGGATGCACTGCTGAAATGGCTGAAGGTGCTGGATTCCAGGAAATTTCTGGTTATTAAAACAGAATATTACAACCGGCCTAATCATCCGCCTATGCCCGTACTTGTAGTCAAACTGTAACTTGTATACAAAAAGCAACAACTTTTTCCCATGTATTTACTCAAAAAACACCCCTTAGACAGACTACAATTATTTGTGTCTGCCAAAGGGGTGTTTTATCTTCGGTATTCTCAAACTGTACTTTATCAATCTATAATGGTAACGCTTGTCATCACCGGCTGCTCATCTGCAGAAATAGTTCCATTGTTATCTGTAGGCTTTGCAGCCTTGCAGATCTGGTCAACAATGTCCATGCCTTCTGTCACATGTCCGAAAGCGGCATACTGTCCATCCAGATAGGTACTGTCAGACTGTACGATAAAGAACTGGGAGCTTGCACTGTCCGGGTCTGAGGATCTTGCCATGGAGATCACACCTCTCTCATGGGAAATATCGTTCTTTACGCCATTCTCAGAAAACTCGCCCTTAATAGTCTCATCAGAGCCTCCTCTTCCGGTTCCTTCCGGATCTCCGCCCTGGATCATAAATCCATCAATAATACGGTGGAAAGTAAGTCCGTCATAGAAATGCTCCTGTGCCAGTTTCACAAAGTTGGTTACACTGATAGGTGCTGTGTCCGCATCCAGTTCCACCTTAATGGTGCCGTAGTCCTTCACCTCAATCTCTGCATGATGAAGACCGGTAAGAGGCTCTGAAGTATCCAGAACAGTGCTGGTATCGTCTGCTGTATCTGTATCTTCTCCATCCCCGGAACCGTCTGTAAAGCCGGAAACTTCTTCCTCCGTTCCTTCTGACTGGTCAGCACTCTCATCTGTACTTTCCTCTTTTGTTTCTTCTGTGTCTTTATTTTCTTCTGTGCTCTCTTTAGTATCTGCTGCTTCTGTGCTCTTGCTTTCCTCTTTCGTATTATCTGAACCACAGCCTGCCAGCATTCCTGCGGAAAGAGCTGCCACCATCAGCATTGCCAGAATTTTTCTTTTTTTCATGATTTTATGCCTCCAATTCTTGATGCCATCTTTTTCTATTATAACGAAAATCACGTAAAAAACAATTGTTTTCACAGATTGTTCAATTTCTTTTTCTTTGTCTTGCCACAGCTTGTATTGTCTGCTAAAATCAAGAAAGAATTTATCAGAAAGCGAGGTCTTTTTTATGGAAAAGATTACCAGTTTCACAATAGATCACATCAAACTTCAGCCAGGCGTTTACGTTTCCCGCAAGGATCCGGTTGGAAATAGTGTGATCACCACTTTTGACATTCGTATGACTTCCCCAAATGAGGAGCCTGTTATGAACACAGCAGAGCTTCACACCATTGAGCATCTTGCTGCTACTTTTCTTCGCAACCACAAGGAATTCGGACCGAAGATGATCTACTGGGGACCAATGGGCTGCCGTACCGGCAATTATCTGCTGCTGAACGGAGATTATGAATCTAAGGATATTGTTCCGCTTATGGTTGAAACCTTTGAGTTTATCCGTGATTTCCAGGGCGAGGTTCCTGGTGCTTCCCCGAAAGACTGTGGAAATTATCTGGATATGAACCTTGGAATGGCGAAATATCTGGCTAAGAAGTTCCTGAATGAAGTGCTGTATGATATCAAACCAGACAGACTGATTTATCCGGAATAATTTGATTTGATATATTCAGAAATCTCCCTCTTACCATTTCATGGCAGGAGGGAATTTCTTTAGTACTCAAAAAACGCTATGCAAACGATAATATCATCCATTTACATAGCGTTTTTCATGTCATCATTTCATCTCTTAAATTTCTAGCCTGTCAGCCTGCGACAGCCTCATCAGCTGCAGCATCTGCACTTCCTTCTGTAGCTGCCTGATCAGCAGTTCCATCTGCGGCTGCACCGTCAGCTGCCACTGCACTTACATAATCACCGGATACATAAGCAGTCTGTCCCTCATAGGAAACCTCAATCCAGCCATTGTCGCATACACCTGTACTTGTAAGCTGTGTACCGCTTGTTACACCTGCGATCCAGGTAGCATCTGCACTTGCATCTGCACGAAGGTTAATATCTGCATTCGCAACATATGTACCATCCTGCTTGGTTACATTCACACCGCTTGCAGTCTGCTCTACAACTGGTTCTGGAGTAGGAGTAACTTCTGGTGTAGGAGTTGCCTCAGGGGTTGGTGTTGGAATAGGGGTCGGGGTTGCCTGTATAACTGTAACGCTTGCTCCTGCACCTTCCTCAAATCCACATCCAGGGATGCAAAGTGCTGCGCCCAGAAGCAAAACGGCTAATGCTGCTTTTTTCATAATATAGTTCCTCCTTTACAAAGCAATGGGGCTTTGAATTGATTCATCTTCTTTTCATATAATATTACAAAAACAGACTCATTTCGCGAATCGTTACAATTAATATACAGTATTATTACAAATTATGCAACCCCTAAGTGTATCTTTGCAATAAAGCATATTTGAAATATGTTACTGTTCACTTCGTTCACAGTAACGCGCTTCGCGATGCACAGAAAGACGAGCCTTCTTGTGACAAGCACAAGAAGTAGCGTTTGCTGCGCAAACTTAATTCTCGGGTTTTCTGTGAACTTTGTTCACAAAAAACACCTCGCGGAACGTTACCAGTGAACAGTAACTGAAATATAGCATTCTTAGTTAACAACCACCGGCTCAACCGGTGGTTGTTTATCAGCCCTCCTTCAGATTCCCAGAACAGCAGATATCTTAATCTCCTTTTCCGTTTCACTGAGATCAAAGTCACCGCCATCTTCCACAGTCATGTGCACCTCATACAGTACATCTTCGGATAATGTATCCGGTGTTTCACCATCTTCTGTCTGGATATGCCATTTCTCTGCCGGAACTTCTTTCAAGGTACCATCTGTGCCGTATGCATACAGCTTCAGAGAACCTGTTTCCCCAGAGATTCCTTTCATACGTATTGCAACGGTTGTATTCGGATGTACGTTCTCAATTGTGATCGTATTCAGCCATCCTTCCACATCTCCCAGACCACCATCTGCCGCAAATTTCTCCTGGCTTAACACATTGCGCATTGCCTGATCCAGATCAACCTTACGATAAGGCATTTCCGGCAGATAAACGAATCTGTCCTGAAGTCTCAGAAGTTCCAGATAACCGGTAGGACAGTAAAGTGAATTTCCGCTGTTTCCGGCATACATTCCGATAGCCATGTTGTTGTACATAGGCTTGCTGGCAACATCCATGGAAAAAACAGTTTCACCGGTCTCAAAATCAAGTATAATATACTGCCACATACCGGTTTCCAAATTCTGTACATATCCGTAGATATATCCGGTTGCCGTAGATAATTTCATCATGGAAGTATCTGACAGATCACTTCTGCACCAGATACTCTTCATTTCGTATCCATCCTCAGTCTTAATCGTATCTACGCGTTCCACACCCGGCGTGATCATTTTATTTCCCTGTTTCAACCAATTTTCATCATAAATATTTGTATAACTCTGAATGGAGGAATCACTGTCCTCTTTTCCCAGGTTGGCACTTCCTGCACCAAACCAGTTACATACGATGGTACTTACGGTTCCTGCACCGTTATCATACACGATCGCAGAATTTTCAACAGATACCTGACTGCCCTCCGGAAGTTCATCGATTACAGGGAGACTTGCAACAACTTCTCCTGTTTTCATATCCAGGGCAAGAAGATTTACGGTCTCCTGATTATCAGTAAACATCACCAGATCTTTTGTAAGGGATGGAGAGCATCCGCTGCCCCAGGCAAGACCTCCGCCAGTTGTTTCATCCCCTTCTTTGCTTTCTTTCGCACCAGCACTCTCGTAAGGAGTTTCCCAGATTTTCTTCACCCCATTGTCTGCCTGAAGCAGATAACAGTTCTGATTCGTCAGGATCACTGCTCCATCCTTGGATGCTGCAATTCCGTTCTCTGCACCCTCTCCCGGAGCCAGCTCATATACGAAGACTGCATCTGACAGATCAGTTTCCTCTCCATTTAAAATGGCATCAATAGCTGTACGGGAAATATAGCCCATAGCACCCTGCTGTTTCCTGTCAGGGTAAATACGGAATCCTCCAGTTGCAAACCAGAGATTTCCTTCATAGTCAAACACTACAGCAAGAAGATTTTGGTCCAGTGTTTTTCCAAGTGCTGCCTCTGCTGCTGCTTTAATATCAATATCCAGCACTTTCTCAAATTCCGGAAGTACGTTTCCGTCTTCATCTGTTGCTTTCAGCATCAGCACATGGTTATTATTGGTCGGACACACCAGACGGTTACTCTCATCTACAAAGGAATAGGAACTCTGGATCAGATATTCTCCATTGTCATGCTGTTTTGGAGAAAAATATCCCAGTGTCTGTGTTTCCTCTGCATTGATATCACGAATTGCCAGTCCACCAAGCAACGGAACCACTGCATGTCCATAGGAATCGAAAAAGATAGCCGGAGACGCATTTGCATTGGTTTTTTCATAAGAAACATTGATTTCTGAATAAATGCCTACCGGTAATACTTCGTCTGTGGAATCTGTATTGTAGCAATCATGATGAATATTGGAATCACTTGCTGCCATATAAGGATTCTCGTCAATAACCTTCTGTGTAAGTGTCTTTATGGGCAGTTCTGATGTCTGAGCTGTATTTTCCTCCGTCTGTGTTTCTTCTGCACGTACCATATTTATTGATGGTTCAGATGTTGCTGCAGCTATAAAAGTGATCATTGCAAGAATTAAAGCTCTTTTCTTCATATTGTTTTCCTCCTGAGTGTTTTTATCATATTACCTTGCTGCGTTCAAACCAAATGGAAAGTCCTTCTTTTATTTTTTGCTCTTCCATAGGTTTCATAAAAAAATATTCTATCCGCATCCTGAACGCATGAAGCGAAAAATCAAGATCACTGCACCAGATGATCCCACATTTGGGATACAGGGAACGAAGATGTTCTGCCGCATTCAGACCGGACACACCAGGTAATGCAAGAAGCACCACTGCCGGTACTGTTTTTCGTGTCCACTCAAAAAATTGTTCCTGATCCTGATAGATTTCAATCAATGGAAAAATTTTCTTTTCTGTACAGTAATTCCTGATATATTCCGCACAGTTCTGTCCTTCCTGTTTCTGATCAGTCAATATAGCAATACAATACACGACATCCCTCCTTTTCCATCTGATGTCTCCCATTTGTTATTCTCATTATAAAAAAGTCGGAAATTATTTCAATAATTTTGTCACGAAACGCCAGAAAATGACACGAATTGTAAATCTATGGTATTTAGATAATTTTAAGTTTGGGGAATTGTCTGTCGGAGCGGACAGGGATTAATTTCTTTTTTAGAAGTGCCATCACATCTATGTTTTATATACACAAAGAAAACAGCCTGGTCCACATATCTTCTGTAGAAGCCAGCCTGAATTCTTATTGGTTTACAATGTGATCTTGTACGTGTTATAGGAACATTTTCCCATTCCATAACTTATACCCGCTCAAATACCACCGTCACCTGTCCGCCGCAGATCATTCCAAGACTGTCCTGGCCGTCTGCTGTTAAGGCATAGTGTTTTACTTCTTTTTCCTGTACTTCTTTACAATGATTGATGACTTCGTACTCTACTTTGCCGCCACCAATGCTGCCTGTAATGTGTCCGGATGGTTCTACGAACATTTTGCTTCCTACTCCTCTTGGAGAAGAGCCGGATTTCTCTGCGATAGTGACCATGACACCATGACGACCTTCCAGAACTGCTGTCTCTACTTTTTCATCACAGTATGCGGAATAATGCTGATTTTTTACCTTAATAATCTCTGCCATAATGCTCACTGCAATTTCCTCCGGAAGCTGCCCGCCAAGAGGAATTCCGATTGGTGCATGGACTTCGTCCAATTGCTCCAGAGTGTAACCTTCTTTTAGAAGATTTTCCCTGGTGATCCGCACTTTGTTTTTGCTGCCGATCATGCCAAGATATTCGTAGGGACGATGGAGAAGCCTGCGAAGGCAGTCTGCATCACCAATGTGGCCTCTGGTAAGGATTACATAATAAGTGTTATCGTAAGGCGTAATGTACTTATCCAGTTCTTTAAAATCACCGTAGACCAGCTGGTCTGCTTCTGGAAAACGCTCCTTTGTCACGAAATATTCTCTGTCATCCATGATCGTTACATGGAAACCAAGCATTTTTCCCAGATGAGCAGTAGGCTGGGATACGTGACCGCCGCCAAAGATCACAAGCCTTGGATTCTTGCGGTAATCTTCTACGAAAAGCCGGTGACCGTCTGCTTCTGTCACTTTTGTCTCTTTCGTCTCACTCAGAATATTCAGATAATTATCCCATATGGAAGCATCTTCCGTTTTCTCGGGGATCAGCTGTACACCTGATTTTTTTTCAGCAGCTTCACCACAGTTTTCTTCTCTAATAACCGTTTCTGGTTTCAAAATGCACTTCTTTCCCATATATGGTCCATCCAGAAAAATTCCAGTTTTTGCCCTGCCTTTTTCATCAAGAATCTGATAAATTTTATTATACATGATTTTTCACTCCATCCTGTCATATCAACTACCCATCCCTTCCTGCCATCATTACCAGGCATTCTTTAATCAATCCCTTTTATTGTTACTGTTCACCGGTAACGTTCCGCGAGGTGTTTTTTGTGAACAAAGTTCACGGAAAACCCGAGAATTGCGGCGCGAAATCATGCGAATGCATGATTTCTGTGCATCGCGAAGCGCGTTACTGGTCACGGAGTGAACAGTAACCTTTTATTGGCAAGAGGATGATGCAGCGGTTAAAATTTCATTGCACCTTTCATTCCTATATATTATAATACATCCGGAGGAATTTTCACAATGAAGAAAAAAAGAATTATGGCCAGTTTTCCCATTCGGATTCTGGCAGTCAGTATACCCGGCCTCCTTGCAGGCCTGTTTTTAAATGTCACAAGAACTATGGGACTGACCTCCGGGGCTTTGAATCTGGTGGTTACAGCCCGTTATGTGCTAAGTCAGATAATCACCTTTCTGGCACCGCTGATCATTATCGGTCTTGTGGCATCTTCCATTATTTCCGTAAAAAAAGCTCCCACACCAGTCACCGCGCCAATTGTCCGGATCACTTATTTTTCCATGCTTGGAGCCGCAGCTTTCGCATCCGTTCTTGGATATCTGATCATTCCAAAACTTCCGGTATCCACAGACAGTTTATCTTTCCGCTTCCTGCCGGATACCTTGTTTGAGCTTCCCATTCCAGCACCGGTTTCTGCACTGAGCGCGTTAGTACTTGCTATTTTGCTTGCCCTTGGTGCCTGCTGGACCAATGCAGTGCGAACCAAAGAGCTTTTGCAGGAGTTTCGGGGAATCACCCTTTCCCTGATGTCCAGGATTCTTCTTCCACTGCTGCCTGCTTATATCGGGCTTTCTCTATGTACACTGGCTTATCAGGGATATTTCATCAAGTATCTGCCACTGTTGCTTCTGGCACTTATTATTATAATTCCGGCTTATATGGTCTGGGTGTTGGTTCTGTATCATATTGCAGGATCTTATGCCGGAGAAAAGGCATGGGGAATTTTGAAAAATTATATACCGGTCTGTAAAATGGCTTTAAGAACCCATTCTTCCACAGCTGTGGAAAAATATTCACAGGAAGCAGCTGACAAATGTGTGCCGCTTGATTCCGAGCTTATCAAAGAGGCAATTCCTCTTTTTACCCAGATTCATCACTGTGGTTCTGTGCTTGCAGAGGTATTCTTCGCTATGATGATCTCCCGTATTCTGTACGGCTCTGTTCCTGCACCGGGAACTATGGTGATCTTCAGTATTTTGCTTGCCACCTGTTCCATTGGCACACCCGGACTTCCATGGGGAACCGTAATGGTATCCCTGGGAACCCTGACCGGAATCCTGAAATTCGGAGATTCCGGTATGGCGCTGATGTTCGCTGTTTTTGCACTGAATGATGCTTTTGCAGCAGCATGTAATGCCACATGTGACGGAGCCGCTGCACTGTTTCTGACAGGATATGTAAAAAGACATGATTTTTCAAACAGGCTCTAGGCCAGCGGCTGTCTCAGCCCTCTCTTAATATAAGCTCCAAGTTTCTCCTGCACCAGTTTTCCTTCATCCACAGCAAGGTTTCCGCGAAGGAATACTTTATCAATATCTCCATGGACTTCAAAACCCTCATAGGGGTTGTTATCTGTATTATAGGCATGTGTTTTCGCAGAGATCACGTTCTCTTTTTCCGGATCAAATACTACAATGTCTGCGTCGCTGCCTTCGGCGATAGCTCCTTTGTTTGGATATACACCGTACAACTTAGCTGGATTTTCACACAGAAGCTGGCACATTTTCTCTACTGTAATTTTTCCGGTGCGCACGCCGTAAGTGTAGAGAAGAGTTCCCCTTGTCTGAACTCCCGGCAGGCCACCTGGAATCTTGGTAAAATCCGCTTTTCCCATTGCTTTCTGGGCAAGGGTAAAGCTGCACTGGTCTGTAGCTACTGTCTGGATATCTCCATCTGCCAGGGCTTTCCACAGGCAATCCTGATCCGCTTTCTTGCGGATTGGCGGAGCGCACACATATTTGGCACCTTCGAAATCAGGTTTGGAATAAACGCTGTCGTCCAGAAGAAGATACTGAGGACAGGTCTCTGCAAATACGGTCTGACCATTTTCCCGGGCACGGATGATTTCTTCGTATGCCTTGCGGTTGGTCAAATGCACCACCATGACCGGAGCTCCTGCTTCCTTCGCAATTACAAGAAGACGGTGTACTGCCTCCGCTTCCATGGTATCCGGACGTACAAGAGGATGATTCTCCGGGCCCAGTTTTCCCTGTGCTTTCGCTTCCTGGATCAGTGCGTCAATCACGCCTGCATTTTCGCAATGTACGCCTGCGAAACAGCCTTTTTCATTTAAGGACTTTATGATCTTATAAAGATCCTCGTCGTCTACGATCATTGCCGGGTAAGTCATATATAGCTTGAAGCTGGTAATGCCCTCATTGATCATATCCTGAATTTCTTTCTTTGTCTCCTCATTCCATTCTACAATGGACATGTGAAAAGAATAGTCACAGGAGCATTTGCCGTCAGCCTTTTTGTGCCATTTCTCAAGGCCCTCTTTCAGGGTATGTCCACCTTTATCCTGTGAAGCAAAATCAATAACCAGAGTGGTTCCGCCAAGGATTGCCGCTCTTGTTCCTGTCTCGAAATCATCTGCTGTTACAGTACCTGCGACCTCCAGGTCAAAATGGGTATGTCCGTCAATAAATCCCGGGAAAAGGAGCTTACCGGATACATCCACCACCTTGGCATCTGGCTGTGAAAGCTCCTTTCCTACTTTTATGATTTTTTCGCCTTCCACCAACACATCCTGTTTCCTTGTGCCTGCACCTGATATTACGGTTCCGTTTTTCAAAAGATATTTCATACAACAGATCCTCCCTTCACATTTCTGTAGTTATCTGCCATTCCCAAGCCAGTCCTGTATTTATTTTTCTTCCACATTGACTTGCATTTATACAAAATAACCAATTTTATTTACCTCATATCTTATTTTAATGTAAATATACCACATGTATTTTCCATCTTCAACAAAATAAATACGAAATTTTTTGAGCCTTCAATAATTTTTTTGTAAAATTGTCTTTTTATTTTTTTTCTGACATGCTATTATAAATATAGTAAGTCATTCGTTACTATCTGCAACATACGAATACAGGTTACTGTTCACTACATTCACAGCAACCCGCTTCGCGATGCACAGAAATCATGCCTTGCATGATTTCGCGCCGACATTCTCGGGTTTTCTGTGAACTCTGTTCACAAAAAACACCTCGCGGAACGCTCCCAGTGAACAGTAATAAATACAGACAGGATGCCCGGATTCTATGCGGAGATTCCAGGCATCGACCCATGGCAGGATTTTCCTGCTTTTAATAAAAAAATCAAATCCAAAACAGGAGGGAACAAATATGGGAAGATTAACTGTCTTAGAGCAGATTGCGCAGGATATCGCAGCAGAATTCGGGACCGACTGCGAGGTCGTCATCCATGATCTGAAGACAAAAGAACCGGAGCATTCCATTATCTATATTGTAAACGGACACGTAACCGGACGAAATGTAGGTGACGGTCCATCGGACGCAGTTTTCGACGGCATCCGCCAGAAAGGACGGGGAAGTGACTATGCTCCAGCCGACCACAATGGTTACCTGATGAAAACAGCAGACGGCAAGATTTTGAAGTGCAGTACTTCATATATAAAGGACGATGACGGCAGCCTTCACTATGTATTCGGCATCAACTACGACATCACCAAGCTGACCCTGATCAACAGTGCCCTTGATGATCTGATCACCCCAAAAAACAAAGAAGAGAAGCCGAAGCAGATCACTCACAGTGTCAACGATCTTCTGGATCGTCTCATCGAGGAATCCGTGAAGCTTGTAGGCAAGCCGGTAGCTCTCATGAATAAAGAGGATAAGGTAACTGCGATCCAGTTTCTTAATGATTCCGGAGCTTTCCTAATTACAAAATCCGGAGATAAAGTAGCGAATTATTTTGGAATCTCTAAATATACGCTTTATAGTTATATTGATGTAAACAAGTAATATTATAGTTATTTCTTTATATTTTATAACAAAAATAACATATTGGAAACATGTTATAAAAAAGCCATATAATACCGTCTCCTCATTACAGGATTTGGTTATTATATGGCTTATTTTATAAAACCAGTCAGAACACCCTCTGCCAGTTTTACCTGCTGTTCGTTAGAGCGTGTTTAAAAAGGCAGTCTGCTGCCTGCAGGCTGCGGCTACTCTTCCTCGCTTCCCAACTGGTGCGCTTCTTTATAAATTTCACAGGCGCCCTGATTTACACATCTTTTATAGGCACAGTCCATAAAGGTAAGTATCCTTTTCCCATCTTTTTCTTCATATTCACAGCACACTGTCTGACTGCCGTTACAGGTTCTGCAAAAACCTGAGATAAATTCTTCTGTTTCCATTTTATCATCCTCTCAGCTTATGCACAAAGATCCCGCTTCGCAGCTTCGGCTCAAACCATGTGGATTTCGGCGGCATCAGCTTACTCTCATCTGCAATCTGCATCAGATCTTCCATAGAAGTAGGATAAAGCGCAAACGCAACGCCTCTGGTCTCATCTGCCAGAGTCTGAAGTTCTCTTAACTTATGACTTCCGCCTACAAACTTAATACGCTTGTCAGTCCTTGGATCACCAATGCCAAGAACTGGACCTAAAACCACGTCCTGAAGAATCTGGGAATCCAGCTGACCAACCACATCTTTTCCCTCATAAAGCTCCGGTTTCGCTTTCAGAAGATACCAGAAACCATCCAGATACATACCAAAGCAATGCTTCTCCACTGGCTTTGCAGGAAAACCTGGAACAATCGTCATGTCGAAGTTCTCTTTAATTTTCTCAAGGACATCTTCCACGCTCTGCCCATTCAGGTCCCTCACCACACGATTATATGCCAGAATGGTAAGCTGATCATATGGAAAAACAACGGAAAGAAAATAGTTAAACGCTTCTTCCCCTGTATAATCCGGATTCTCCTGGCGTCGCTTCAGCCCCACTTTCACAGCAGAGGCAGCTCTGTGATGTCCGTCTGCAATATAAAGTGCAGGGATCTTCTCCATCTCATCCTGGATCTGGCTAATCGCCTCATCCCCATCGATCACCCACACACGGTGTGTGATCTCGTCCTCTTCTGTAAAATCATAGGCAGCTTTGTGCTCTTTTTTCCACTGCTCAAGAAGAGCATTCAGCGCATCTGTATAACGGCAGGCAAGATAAATGGGGCCTGTATTAGCATCACATACATCCACATGATTGATTCGGTCCAGCTCTTTATCTGATCGGGTAAGTTCATGCTTTTTCACCACATTATTCAGATAATCATCAATAGAAGCGCAGCCTGCAATTCCAGTCTGAACCTTCCCCTTGCGTACCAGTTCATATATGTAGTAGCATGGCTTATGGTCCTGAACCAGAACGCCAGTCTCCTCCATCTTATGCAGGTTCTCTTTCGCTTTCTGATAAACCTTCGCATCATAAAGGTCCGTCTCTGCCGGCAGATCCATCTCTGCTCTGTCTACATGAAGAAAAGAATCCGGATTCTCTTTCCCAATGGCTGCTGCCTCTTCTCTATTCACTACATCATATGGAAGGGCAGCTACTGCTTCTGCCTTTCCCTCTGTAGGTCTAAGTGCTTTAAATGCACGAAATACTGCCATAAAATCTTGCTCCTTTCCCGTAGCGTGTTTGAAAAATCATTCCAGCAATCTGCACGCTCCATACATCCGGTTCAAAAGTATTTTCATTATTTTTCTTCGGCTTTTTTCAAATGCCATACCCTATATTTTACCACAATCAGAAAGCTCTTGCAATTAGACTAAATATTTTTTGAGAAAGCTAAATTTTTTTGTATTTTTCTATTGCAAATTGATTTATTTATGTTATTATACTTATAAGGAAAACAAAAATGTAGTTAAGATGTACTCTAATAACTAAAACCACGAAGGAGGTTTTCACCATGACAGACGGACTGAAATGGACGGTCAATCATGTTCCGGGATCTGATGATAAATTCCTGGACCTGATGTCCGAAGAAAACGTAACCAAAGCAAATGAATTCCACAAAAGTTTCCCCCAGTACTCCGTAACACCACTGCAGAAGCTTTCCGCTCTTGCTTCCTATCTTGGAGTAAAGGGCATCTACTGCAAAGATGAATCCTATCGTTTCGGACTAAACGCCTTTAAGGTTCTTGGAGGCTCTTATGCAATGGGACGTTACATAGCGAAGGAACTCGGCCGCGATATCAGCCAGCTTCCTTACAATGTTCTCTCTTCTGATAAATTAAGAGAAGAATTCGGACAGGCTACTTTCTTCACTGCTACAGATGGAAACCACGGCCGCGGCGTTGCATGGGCTGCTAAACGCCTTGGACAAAAAGCCGTAGTCAGAATGCCTAAAGGAACCACTAAGACACGTTTTGACAACATCGCCAAGGAAGGCGCCGAAGTAACCATCGAAGAAGTAAATTATGATGATTGCGTAAGAATGGCTGCCGCAGAAGCAGCTAAGACAGAACATGGCATCATCGTTCAGGATACTGCATGGGCCGGCTATGAGGAGATTCCATCCTGGATCATGCAGGGATACGGCACTCTGGTACTGGAAGCAGATAAACAGCTGAAGGAGAACGGCGTTGACCGCCCGACACACGTATTTGTACAGGCAGGTGTTGGTTCTCTGGCAGGTGCAGTTGTAGGATATTTTGCCCACAAATATAAAGAAAATCCTCCGGTAATGGTTGTCTGCGAAGCAAGTGCTGCCGACTGCCTCTATCGCTCTGCTGTTCAGGCCGACGGCAATCTGGTAAATGTAACCGGTGATCTTCAGACCATTATGGCAGGTCTTGCATGCGGCGAGGGAAATACCATCGGATGGGACATCCTGAAGAATCATGTAACCGTCTTTGCGTCCTGCCCAGACTGGATGAGTGCCAAGGCAACACGTATTTATGCCAATCCTCTTGAAAACGATCCACACATCATATCTGGTGAATCCGGTTCTGTTCCGCTGGGGCTTGCATATACAGCGCTTCATGACGAAGATGCCAAAGATCTGAAAGAGGCCCTGAAGCTGGATGAGAATTCCAACATTCTGGTAATCTCCACAGAAGGTGATACAGATCCAGTTCGTTACCGTGAGATCGTATGGGATGGCTTATACGGAACAACCGAATCATTAAGCGAATAATTTTTTATAACAATATGATACTTTTTTACAAAAAACGGAGGTAAAAAGTTATGGATTATAACAAAATCAAAGAAGCTGCACAGAATTATGAAGCAGATATGACCAAATTTCTTCGTGATCTGGTTCACTTTCCAGGCGAGAGCTGCGGTGAGAAGGATCATGTAATGCGTATTAAAGAAGAGATGGAGAAGCTCGGCTTTGATAAAGTTGAGATTGACCCAATGGGAAATATCCTTGGCTATATGGGAACTGGAAGCACTCTCATCGGTTTCGACGGACATATTGATACTGTAGGTATCGGAAACAGAAACAACTGGGAATTCGATCCCTATGAAGGATTTGAGACTGAGACTGAGATCGGCGGACGTGGAACTTCTGATCAGATGGGTGGTATCGTATCTGCTGTTTACGGTGCTAAGATCATGAAAGATCTTGGTCTTCTTAATGACAAATATCAGGTTGTTGTTACAGGAACTGTTCAGGAAGAGGACTGCGATGGTCTTTGCTGGCAGTACATCATCAACGAAGACAAGGTTCGCCCGGAATTTGTTGTTTCCACAGAGCCTACAGACGGCGGTATCTACCGTGGACAGCGCGGACGTATGGAGATCCGTATTGATGTAAAAGGTGTTTCCTGCCATGGTTCCGCTCCTGAGCGTGGCGACAACGCAATCTATAAGATGGCTGACATCCTTCAGGATGTTCGTGCATTAAATGAAAATGATGCTGCAGATGAGACCGAGATCAAAGGTCTTGTAAAAATGCTGGATAAGAAATATAACCCGGAATGGGAAGAAGCAAACTTCCTTGGAAGAGGTACTGTTACTACTTCTGAGATTTTCTTCACATCCCCAAGCCGTTGTGCAGTTGCTGACTCCTGTGCCGTTTCCCTTGACCGTCGTATGACAGCAGGTGAGACCTGGGAAAGCTGCCTGGATGAGATCCGCGCACTTCCATCTGTCAAAAAGTATGGTGACGATGTTAAGGTTTCCATGTATGAGTACTCCCGTCCATCCTGGACAGAGCTCGTATATCCAATCGAGTGCTATTTCCCAACATGGGTAATCCCGAAGGATCACAAGGTTACTTCTGCTCTTGAGGAAGCTTACCACAATCTGTATGGCACAGAGCGTATGGGCAATGCTGAGACAGAAGCTATGAGAAAAGCCCGTCCTCTTACCGACAAGTGGACATTCTCTACCAACGGTGTTTCCATTATGGGACGTAACGGAATCCCATGTATCGGATTTGGACCTGGCGCAGAGGCACAGGCTCACGCTCCAAACGAGAAAACATGGAAAGACGATCTGGTAAGATGTGCAGCTGTTTACGCAGCACTTCCTACTGCTTACTGTAAATAATCCGGAAATATCTATTTACCAGAAGTACAGAAAAAATAACTGTTCCTCAATCTGCACGCCCTTGGAGCAGACAGCTGTTACAATGTGTCTGCTCCATACTGCCACTTTACACATAGTACTTTTAACAAATAACCAGCACAGCGAAAATTAAGTATCTGCGATATTGACGCAATATTGAAAAATCATATAAATCAATATGACGGTTTCTTAATATTCTCTGTACCAGATAAATTTTATTTATATAAGGAGAAAATTCATGAAAACATTACAGGATTATATCGACAAGCTTAACAGCCTTAACTTCAAAGAAATGTACAACAACGACTTCTTCTGGACATGGGATAAAACAGACGAGGAGCTGGAGGCTGTTTTCACAGTTGCTGACGCCCTCCGCTTCATGAGAGAGCACAATATTTCCACGAAGGTATTCGAGAGTGGTCTGGGAATCTCCATTTTCCGTGACAACTCCACACGTACCCGTTTCTCCTTCGCTTCTGCCTGCAACCTTCTTGGACTTGAAGTACAGGATCTGGACGAGAAGAAATCCCAGATTGCACACGGTGAGACCGTTCGTGAGACAGCCAACATGGTATCTTTCATGGCTGATGTAATCGGTATCCGTGATGATATGTACATCGGTAAGGGACATACTTATCAGAAAGATTTTATGGATGCTGTAACAGAAGGAAACAAAGATGGCATTCTTGAGCAGAGACCTACTCTTGTAAACCTTCAGTGTGACGTTGATCATCCTACTCAGTGTATGGCAGATATGCTTCACATCATCCACGAATTCGGCGGTGTCGAGAATCTGAAAGGCAAAAAGCTTGCTATGACATGGGCTTACTCTCCTTCCTATGGTAAACCACTCTCCGTTCCACAGGGTGTCATCGGACTTATGACACGTTTCGGTATGGACGTTGTTCTGGCGCATCCGGAAGGATACGATGTAATGCCAGAGGTTGAGGAAATTGCCAAGAAAAATGCTGAGAAGTCCGGCGGTTCTTTCACAAAGACAAACAGCATGGAAGAAGCATTCAAAGATGCCGATATCGTTTATCCAAAGAGCTGGGCTCCATTTGCAGCAATGGAAAAACGTACCAACCTCTATGGTGAAGGCGACTTCGACGGAATCGATAAACTGGAGAAAGAGCTTCTTGCTCAGAACGCAGAGCACAAAGACTGGGCTTGCACAGAAGAGCTTATGAAGACTACCAAGGACGGCAAAGCGCTTTACCTGCACTGTCTGCCAGCTGATATTACAGGCGTAAGCTGTGAGACCGGTGAGGTTGATGCAAGCGTATTTGACCGTTACCGTATCCCGCTTTATAAAGAAGCAAGCTTCAAACCATATGTAATTGCAGCAATGATCATGCTCTCCAAATTTGAAAACCCACAGGATATCCTGAAAAAACTGGAAGTAAAGGCTGCTCCGAGAATTATGGAATAATGCTTTTCAGGGGGCTGTAGGAATACAGCCCTTTTTTGTTCTCATTTTTGATGGTATTTCTTATACTTGATATATTTTTAGTATATCAAATGTTACTGTTCACTCCGCGACCAGTAACTATCAAATTGCTATTTTATAGATTGTTTACGATAATATTTATAGAAGTGGTTATATTAGAGTATCGCCCACACAGGCTTTCTGCGGAATATTTATCGCAATTCGCAGGAATGATTTTTTTAACAAACTCTGGTTTACTCCTTCCTAAATATTTATCAGAGGAGGTTTTTATGATATATAAAAGAAAACGTATCGTGGTTGCCCTTGGCGGCAACGCACTTGGAAATACACTTCCAGAACAGATGATAGCAGTAAAATCTACTGCAAAGGCGCTCTGCGACCTTATTGAGGAAGGTCACCAGGTAGTTGTGGTTCACGGAAACGGACCACAGGTAGGTATGATCAACAACGCTATGACTGCTCTTACCCACGAAGATCAGGCACAGCCAAACACTCCGCTCTCTGTCTGTGTAGCTATGAGCCAGGCTTACATTGGCTATGACCTTCAGAACGCGCTCCGTGAAGAGCTTCGCAAACGTGGCTTCATGCGTACACCGGTTGTCACCGTTGTCACACAGGTTCGTGTAGATCCTGAGGATCCTGCATTTGAAAATCCAAGCAAACCAATTGGTAAATTCCTTACCAAGGAAGAAGCTGATTTCCAGGCAAAAGCCTACGGGCATGTTATGAAAGAAGACGCAGGCCGCGGCTACCGCCGTGTGGTTGCTTCTCCCAAGCCAGTGGAAATCGTAGAGCAGGATGCTATCAACAGCCTTGTAGATGCCAACAAGATCGTCATCTGCTGTGGCGGGGGCGGAATCCCGGTAACCTTAGAAGGCCACCATCTAAAAGGTGCTTCCGCAGTCATTGACAAAGATTTTGCAAGCTGCCTGCTTGCAAAGCAGCTGGATGCAGATATGCTGATCATTCTGACGGCTGTGGAAAAAGTTGCCGTTAATTTTGGCAAAGAAAATGAGAAATGGCTGGACGATCTTACTGTTTCCCAGGCCAGAAAATACATTGAAGAAGGCCAGTTTGCCGCTGGATCTATGCTGCCGAAGGTTCAGGCCTGCGTAGACTTTGCAAGCTCCGGCACCGGCCGCACAGCTATGATCACGCTGTTGGAAAAGGCAAAAGATGGTATTATGGGAAAGACAGGGACACAGATTCATTTGTAAGAAGTGTTTGGGACTGATAGAGTCACCAATAATAGAAATTTGACCTAAAAGCTCACTTAGATTTTTTAGCAGGGTATGGTTTACACCATACCCTTTTTATACGCCAGAGCGTGTTTGAAAAATCATTTATGATGTTTCTCTTCCTCTTCTTCCACCAGTCGCGATGTTTCTTCTGATGGTGCTGAAATCACGGCTGCTGCCACGATTTCACAAGGCGGATTCTCTTTCACCGCATCTACCGCAGCCTTCACTGCAGCTACATCACCGCTTAAAAATACAGTTGCATGACCTCCGCACTTGGTATGCCAGGTACGGAATTCTACATCTGATGTTTTCAGCATCTGGTCAAGGACAACTACCGCATTGCAGCTTCCCAGAACCTCTACCAATCCTAATGCTCCATAAGACATCTTCTATTTCCTCCTGACATGTTCTATTTGTTAATGGTCATCTTAAGTGCTGTTTCCGTGTCTGCTGTGGGGGATGCAATTACCGTATGGGAAACGATTTTACCAAGGGGCTTCGCAGTCTCCAATGCCACTTCCATAGCTGCATTTACATCGGAAACACTGCCGCGCATTTTTACACAGGCTCCACTTTTCAGTCGGTTTCTCTCTACGCTCTGGATCTTTACATTTGCAGCCTTGGATGCTGCATCAAGAGCCACAAAGCAGGCTACCAGGTTATCCAGTTCAAACACCCCAACTGCCATGCCATCATAGTTATCTGCCATTTTATCCTCCTTGTAAGACGGGAAAATGGGGTACTGCTCACTCTGTTCACGTAAAACACCCACGGAACTCTTCTTGCAAGCAGAAATAAAAACACTTCTCCCGACTGCTTTCTTTTCCATTAGTATACCTTGTTTTTATCATAATTACAAGTAATTTCTGGCTGGAATCTCACACAAATTCACAAAATACAACAAAATCCCACATTTTATATTCAAATATCGTTTTCAACTGCTTCCGTGTATAAAAGATTCCATACTTTTGCTCATTTTTTCTGAAATGTCATATATTAGACAATAGCTTTTAAAGAGAGCGTTCTTTACAATTTAACATCCATATCAGTAAGTTCCTTCACATCATTCACCTTCAAAACAACCGTATCATCTCTATGTGCAGTTATCACAGCTTTACCACCTTTATCTCCGTTAATGGAGAGCAGGGAGTCGTAATATTTTTTTGTAAAAATGCAGGGGTTTCCAAGTTTTCCTTCGCAGGAGACACAGGCGATTCCTTTGCCTGATGTTTTTAGGAGGGTGATGAGCTGGCGAATTGTGGCGATGGTGAGCCAGGGCTGGTCGGAAACGGTAAAAAGGCAGGCATCAACGTCTAAGTTGGCTTTTAAGCCGATTTTCAGGGAGGAGGAGATTCCCTCGTCCGGATGAGGGTTGATGTATACGTTTACACCCAGGGATCTTGCGGCCTGCTCTATTTCTTCGTACTGGGTGACTACTGTTATTCTTTTATAACACTCTCTCTGTTTAAATAATTTCCCCTTTATTTCACCAAGAGGTGCAATTACTTTATTGCATTCTATATGTTCTTCTTTATAGCCTTCCTCATTCTGCTTTTCCAAATGTTCACCGCATTCCACTTTTTCAATACACTCTGTTTCTTCAAGCCATTCTGCCACGATCAGCAGTTTCTCCAGAATATGCCGGTACATAGGCTTCCCTTCGATCTCATATAAAAGCTTATTTCTTCCAAACCGACGGCTGTTTCCAGCTGCCAGCATAATCAATGCAATCTTCATAATTTTTCTGCCTCTCTTAAACTGCCATATGCGGCTATTGTGCCTTGCTTCGCCAGGTCTTCTACTATATGCTCTGCCGGAGAAGAATCGTGCAATACGTCTGCTTTATTTAAATATACACGGTAAACTTTATGGTCTACATTTTTATACAAACCGTGAACAGAGGTTGCTATTTTTTCTATGTCTTCTTCGGTAACAGGTGCTTCCAGATTTTTTTCAAGAAAAGAGCTGGTGTATTCGGCACGGTGGGCGGTCTCACAGATGGGTTTGCCAAGACAGTCCAGACCGATCACACTTACTACTACGTCTGCAAAATCAGGAATTGCCGGTTCCCAGTCAGCAGGAACCTTCAAGGGTTTTCGTTTCGCTCCGTCTGCTTCGATCAGCATAACATCACAAAAAGGAACCAGTTTCTTCAATGCTGTTTCCTCTATGGCACACATTTTTCCAGAAGTTTCTTCAATATCGGCAACTGCTGCAAAACCGTGTTCTTTCAATATTTCCGAGACTTGCTCAAGATCAGTACTCTTTACCAGAGGCAGCATGGGATCATATGCCATATGGGTAGTTGTGGAAATAATCACTTTTTTACCCAAAGCCTGTAATTCTTCATTCAGACGGTAAATCAGACTTGTCTTTCCACCACCACCGACTACAGCGATCACTGGGTATTTCTCTATATCAAGTTTTAATAAGTCCAGAAAATAACCGTATCTTTTCATCCTGACCTCCTTCACGCCAATTATTTTCATGCAATGATTCTTTGCCTGACTTCGTAACCTTAAAAAACAATTCTATAAAAAGTACATAGGCTTCATAACATTCCCCAAGCCAAAACATGTTAATAAATGCAATGTGACCAAACAGGATCTAGAGCGTATTTGGCAATACACCCTCACTGAGCAAAATCTCCACCACACTTCCAGCAATACATCTGGCCTTATCCGAAATGGTAAAGCAGTTCTTCTTCTCCTCTTTTCTGGGATCAATATCGGCGATTTTCATTCCAACAGGAACATTGTAGCCTTCCTTTATAATTCCCCTTAATACGCCTGTTATAGAGGCTTCTACAGGGGTTTCTCCCACGTAGGCAAGAATCTGTCCTTTCTCTACAATATCGGCAATATGGGCCATATTATGGATTCTGCCGACACCCGGGGAGTGGATCACACGTTCTTTACTGACACCGCCTACCATTCCGGGGACACCCGTATTTGGAATTGCCGGACCCTCAGTAATGATTCTGGCAAGATCGTGACCTCGCATGGTTTCCACAACGTAATCCACGTCTTCCCCGGCAAAAAAGCCTGGTCCCAGACCAATGGTAAGAGGTGCCATATTTCTTGAAGTTCCAAGATTTCTCTTTGCAAGAATTGCATCTACCAGAGCAGCTACCTTGCCTTGCGCAGAAAGTTCAATCATACAATCGCCTGCCGGATCGACCATAAGTGGAATTTCCCCTGCTTGCCAGACTTGCTCGCATTCTTCCAGAGAATCTATTCTTCTGCAAAGAATCCCTTCTACTGCTGCTGTCCCATCATACACAGCTTCGCAAAACGCTACCTTTCTGCGGATCGCACTTGGTTTTTCACATTCTAAGATCAGTACACGATAGCCACAGCGATGCAGTCTGTGGATCACGCCGCTTGCCAGGTCTCCGCCGCCGCGGACTATTATACACTTGTCACTCATATTTTTTTCCTGCCCATTTTTAATATTTTAGAAAAGGCGGGGAAGTCCCCGCCCTCTGATATTTTTGTATTATAACAATATTGCTACATGCTAATCGTTTTTTCATTTGATTTAATCAATTTCATAACAATATTGTGTTGCAATTAATATTATAACACTTTTCCCATTTACAGTATAGTATAAAATACATTTTTAATATAGAACCCACAAACAGTAGATTACTGTTCACTCCGTTCACAGCAACATGCTTCACGATGCACAGCAACATGCTTCACGATGCACAGCAACATGCTTCACGATGCACAGAAATCATGCATTCGCATGATTTCTGTGCCGCACTTCTCGGGTTTTCTGTGAACTACGTTCACAAAAAACAGCACGCGGAATGCCACCAGTAAACAGTAACAACAGCACTTAAATTATTTACCCTCAGCTGTCATATTCTCCTTATTCACCTTCTCCACTGCATTCACAATATTCTCATACCCTGTACAGCGGCAAAGATTTCCTGCCATATGCTTGCGGATGGCATCTCTCGTAAGCTTCTCGCCCCGCTCAAGAAGCACTGTGGCAGACATAACAAAGCCTGGTGTGCAGAATCCGCACTGGATAGCGCCTTCCTCAATAAAAGCTTCCTGAATCCTGGTAAGTTCGCCGTTTTTCTCAAGACCTTCCAGGGTGCGGATATTCTTTCCCTCAGCCCAGACTGCCAGATAAATACAGGAGTCAATGGTCTCGCCGTCAATGATCACAGTGCAGGCACCGCATTCACCTACTTCACAGCCTTTCTTCACAGAGGTAAGCCCAAGGCGGTTTCGCAGCATGTCAAGAAGGGATTCTCTCACATCCACATACTCAGCTACCTCTTTTCCGTTTACGATACACTGTACCAGCCGCATATCCTTTTTCATGACTGCTCACCTCCTGTTACATTCTCCGCATCAGATGAAGGATAAATTTTTCCATTTGAACTTATATTTTCGCCTGAAGTTGTCCGGACATCCGGCACTACAACTCCCGTCACCATTCCCCTGCGAACACTCTCCTTCAGCGCGCGTTTCGCGATTTCTCCGCCAATCTGCAGTCGGAACGCCTTAGAAGCACGCCAGGAATCTCTGGGATTGATTTCTTCCCTTACCAGCTCTTCCACCTTCTGGTAAAGCTCCTCGCCAATTTTCATGCCCCTCAGCGCCTCTTCCGTCTTCTCACACCGATACGGCACGGGTGCAGCTACACCAAAGGTGATCCTTACATCCTCTAGAACCTTTTTCAGAGGATTGATTCTGCTGACTACACTACAGCTCAGGGTCGCAATATCCATTGCATTTCGCATGGAATACTTAATATAAAATCCATGATATCCCTGATAATCCTTCCCAGGGATCACAATGTGGGTGAGCACATCTCCCTGATGCAGATCCACCTTACCAGGTCCCAGATAAAAATCCCTGATGGGAACCATCCGTCCACCAGTTCCATCTGCGATCCGCAACATGGCATTCAGTGAAAAAAGTGTAGGTGCACTGTCCGCACTGACCGCACCATTACAGACATTTCCGCCAATAGTACCAATATTGCGGACTTGGGGTCCACCAACCTGATCTACTGCTTCCCCCAGAACCGGAATCAGCTTCTGAATCACCGGATCATTGGTCACATGGGAAAAAGTAGTTCCTGCACCAATATAAATATCACCAGAATCCATCAGCCGGATTCCCTTGATTTCCTTAATATCACGAATGCTCACTAATGATGTACCGGCCATTTTGCCCTCACGGATCTTGATCAGCACATCACTTCCCCCGGAAATCACCCTTGCATCCGGATGCTCCTTCAAAAGAGTTACCGCTTCCTTAATGGTCTCTGCATTATAATAATTTTCAATATCGTACATTCCTCATGCCCCCTTTCTCAGATCAGTCCGGCCTTTGTAAAACCGTCTATCAGTCTTTGCGGTGTCAGAGGAATCTCAGAAAAGCCGATGCCAGTTGCATGAAGCACAGCATTCCGGATGGCCGGTGCACTTGGAATTGCAGGAGGCTCGCCTAGGGCTTTATTTCCATATGGTCCCATTGGATCGTTCAGTTCTACAAACTCAGCAGTCAGATCCGGAGTATCCATCATTGTCATCATTTTATAATCCAGCAAAGTCCCATTTAATGGTCTTCCTGTTTTCTCATCGATAAGAAGCTGCTCAGAAACTCCATAACCGATTCCCATGAACATACCGCCATGAACCTGCATTGCTGCAAGCTGCGGATTCAAAAGGGTTCCACTGTCATGAACATTCACAATATCCAGAACCTTGATCTTACCAAGTTTCATATCTACTTCTACTTCCGCAAAACAACAGCCGCTGGCAACTGTATTCTTCTTCACCTGTCTGGAAACCTCTGCTGTAAGGACAGAAGAATTACTCAGACTGTAATAGCTCTCCATAGCCAGATCCTCAAGGGAAATCGCAGGCTTGCCATCTGCCAGAATATAACCATCCTCCAGTTCCAGCCGGTCCACATTACCTGGGACCAGTGTTCTGGCATATTCTAAGATCTTCTGCTTCAGCTGCTGCGCACATTCCTTCACAGCTGTACCGGTGACAAAGGACTGTCTGGAAGCATACGCACCTGTATCAAAAGGCGTCACATCTGTATCCTGCTGGGTTACAATATGTACCCTGGAAATATCCATATGTAAGGTCTCTGCTGCCATCTGGGAAAATACAGTATCCGCGCCCTGTCCAATCTCTGTAGCACCAACCTGCAGCTGTACACTTCCATCCTGATTCAGAGACAGCCTTGCACCTGCAATTTCCAGAGAAATTGGCCATACACCAGTCTTATAGGAAAACAGCGCCATACCAACTCCACGCCGGATATCGCCAGTCTGGTTCTGATATGCTTTCCGTTTCTCATCCCAGTGAATATACTCTGCTCCTTTTTCCAGGCACTCAAAAATACCGTTGGTATTCGCTGCGATTGGCTTCAGATAGGCATCTTCATAATAGCCATGGATCAGATTTTTTCTGCGGAATTCCAGCGGATCCATACCGATTTCATAAGCAATATCATCCATAAAGCTCTCTGTGGCAAAGCAAACCTGAGGAATACCATATCCTCTCATCGCCCCTGCTGTAGGACAGTTGGTATAGACGGTATATGCTTCTCCTCGGATATTTGGGCATGCATACTGAAGTCTGCTGGCCGTCAGACCATTGGCTGCTATGGCATGTCCGTGGGATGCATAAGCTCCCTGATTGGAATAGGTAGTCATCTCTTTTGCAAGAAGATGTCCTTCTGCATCTACGCCTGCTTCCATGTCATATTCAATGGAGTGACGGGTTCTGGTATTGGTAAAGGTCTCCTCACGTGTAAGCTCAATCTTCACAGGACGACCGCCCACCTGCATGGTGAGAAATGCATTCAGAGGTTCATAAAGCACCTCCTGCTTGTTGCCAAAACCACCGCCTACATAAGGCTTGATCACACGTACCTGCCCCCAGGGGATTCCAAGTGCCTGGCCAACAATACGGCGTACAATATGTGGAATCTGTGTGGAAGAAACCACCACGACCCTTCCCTTTTCCATATAGGCGTAAGAAATATTATTCTCAATATGGCAGTGCTGGACAATAGGTGTCTTATAGCTTCTTTTCAGCTTCACGGCAGCCTTCTCCATTGCGCTGTCCACATCTCCGATCGCAAAGCTGGATCTTGCCAGAATGTTATCCTTCTTGTCAAGATGAATGGGATGCTCCGTTCCACGCATGGAAATCTTCGGGCTCACGACCACCGGATATTCCTCATATTCTACTTTGATCAGCTTCAATGCCCTGGAAGCTGTCACTTCGTCCTCAGCTACTACAGCTGCAATATCATCGCCATAATACCGTACTCGTCCGGTGAGCAGATTACGGTCTGCCACATCCTGATGAGCAAGCTCCACGGACCAGGGATGTCCTGGGGTGGGATAACAATGATTCGGTACGTCCTTAAAGGTAACTACCTTTACTACGCCGTCCAGAGCCTCTGCTTCGCTGGTATCAATGAATTTTACCACGCCATTTCCGATCTTTGCATGATAAACCCTGGCTACCAGACACTTATTCAGAATCAGGTCATCTGTAAATTTCGCACGTCCTGTCACTTTCTCATAAGCGTCTACTCTTGGAACACTCTTTCCAATCATATGCTTCACCTTCTTTATATTTTTTGCAGCGGATGCCTCCAATCCGCCCTTTACCCCCTCATAAAGGAATGGCCGACGCCGTTCAAAAAACAAGTTTACGGTTCTTCTTTGAACTGATCGTCGGCCCCTTATGCTTCTTCTCTTTCCGTCTCAACCTAAAAAATATTGTACAAAATATTCTTTCAATGCAAAATTATTGTATCATATTTCACCGGTGTTTTGCAATAATTTTATAAATAATTTAGCTGTTTTATCTGTATAATTTTGAAATTTCTGCAAATTCAAAGCTCTATCAGCCTGGAGCATGTCTGGAAAATCATTCCCGCAATCTTCATTCCCTGCTTTGCGGTATATTTCGCCATGGAATATTGCGTAACTGTCATAATCGCTTCTCTAATTTTTCGCCGTATAAATCCCCCGCAGATCGTAAATCGCATGTCTTGGACACTTCACTGCGCACATTCCACAGCTCAGGCAGACAGACTCTTCTATCACTGCACAGTTATCTGTAACCCGGATTGCCCCGGCCGTACAGGTCTTCTCGCAGATTCCACAGCCAATACAGCTGACTTCACACTGTTTTTTTGCCTCTGCCCCTTTACTCTTATTTGAGCATTTTACTACGATCCAATTGGCACATTCATGGACATGAATGATCTGCTGTGGACATACCTTCCCACATGCCCCGCAGCCAATGCATTTTTCTTCATCTATTTCCGCCACACCATACTCATTCAGGGAAATAGCGCCAAATTTACATTTCTCCACACAGGCTCCACAGCCAATACATCCATCTTTGCATCCATTGTCCCCTGCTGTAACCCTGCACCCCCCATTACATGCCACAACAGCTGACCGATACGGAAATTTCTTCTTTACTGCCATCTCTCATCCCTTCCTTTCATATGGTGTTTCACTAAGAGGAAGGCTGTAACGCCTTACACCATCTCTTCGGAAATAGGCATCTGCTATTGCGGGTGCGGTGGGAATGGATGTAATTTCTCCAATACCAATAGCACCGCAAGCAACCTTAAGGCCTGGCTTGTCGATAACAATGGCATCGATCTTCGGAATCTCATGTGCACGGAAAAGACCTAAAGAACCATACTTGGAAATAGGTTTACAGTTCTCATCAATGGGATATTTTTCCCGCAGGGCAAATCCTATGGACATTACCACACCACCCTCGATCTGCCCCTCACAGGACAAAGGATTTACCGCTTTTCCCACATCATGAGCAGCAACTATCTCTTCAATTTTACCTGTCTTGGAATCCAAAATACAAACCTGGGTAGCATATCCATAAGCAACATGGGATACCGGATTGGGCACATTTGCACCAAGAGGATCGGTCTTCGCAAGATATTCTGCATAATAAACCTTACCGATCATATCTTCTACGCTTAATCCTGCTTTTTTATCCTCCATCAGTTTCTCACAGGCTCTTCTGCAAGCCTCACCGGTGATCAATGTCTGTCTGGAACCGGATGTAGTTCCGGAATCTGGTGAAATCCAGGTATTGCTGCGCTCGTAAATGATATCCTCTCTTTTTATATCTGTATTACTCACGATCATCTGGGTCAGTACTGTGCCAAGCCCCTGTCCAATACAGGAAGCTCCTGAGTAGATGTGAAGCTTCTTATCCTCTTCATAAATCAGTTTCACGCGGCCAGTGTCCGGAATTCCAACACCAACACCCGCATTCTTCATGGCGCAGCCAATGCCCACCGCTTTTCCTGCTGCCAACGCAGCTTCATATTTCGGCTGTACCGCTTCTAAGGTCTCCACAAGACCTGTGGAATCGTCAACAATCTGACCATTTGGAAGTGTTTCCCAGGGCCGGATCGCATTGCGGTAACGAATTTCCCAGGGAGTGATTCCCACCTTATCTGCCATCATATTCAGAAGTGTCTCTGTCGCAAAACAGGTCTGGGTAACTCCGAATCCGCGAAATGCTCCTGCCGGCGGATTATTGGTATAGTAAGCCGTTCCCTCAATTTCAAAGTTTTCGTAGTGATAAGGACCTGCTGCATGGGTACATGCGCGCTCCAGAACCGGACCGCCAAGAGATGCGAATGCACCTGTATCCGCGGCAACCTTTGCCTTTACTCCCATGATATTTCCATTTTCATCACAGCCCATGGTCATATCCATATAAAAAGGATGGCGCTTAGGATGAACCAGCAGGGATTCTGCTCTTGTAAGCTTCATCTTAACCGGTTTCTTCGTTACATAGGTAAGAAGCGCGCTTAAATGCTGCACAGTCATGTCTTCCTTACCGCCAAATCCGCCGCCTACTAGCGCATTTTGTACCTTTACTTTGTCTGTACCAAGAACTAAGCTGCATTCGTGCAGAGTCTGATGTGCTGACTGGTCTGTGGAATATACAAAAACATCTCCGTCTTCATCATAAAAAGACACAGCACATTCCGGTTCCAGAAATGCGTGTTCCGTCCATGGTGTCTCAAAATGATGGGAAATCACATATTTGGAATTTTTTATAGCCTCTGCTGCATTTCCCCGGCTGATATGTTTATATGCACAGATATTGTTCTCTTCCTCATCAAATACCTTTGGTGCATCTGGTTTCGCTGCCTCTTCAATCGTATGAATGTGAGGAAGTACCTCATACTCAACCTGGATCAGCTTCGCTGCCTTATCCGCAGTCTCTTTATCCCTGGCTGCCACAAGTGCAATGGCATCTCCCAGATAATGGGTAAGCCCTCCTATCGGAATCAGGGTATACTGATCATGCTTCAAATGCCCGATTTTATTCTCTCCTGGAATATCTTCCGCCGTAACAACTGCCTCTACCCCAGGAAGTGCCAGTGCCTTGGTCTTATCAATGGAAAGCACCCTTGCACGCGGATATTTACTTCTCAGTGCTGATCCATAAAGCATACCATCCAGGTAAAAATCGTCTGGATATTTTCCGGTACCAAGAACCTTTTCCCCAACATCGATTCTTGCTACGCGGGAGCCAATATGCCAGTCGTTGTTAATTTCTTCCGGAAGTGTCCCCTCCTGCATAACTTTAGCCGCGATCCGTACTGCATCTATAATTTTTACATATCCGGTACAACGGCAATAATTGTTACGCAAGGCATATTTGATTTCTTCATCAGTGGGCTCTTTATTCACATCCAGAAGAGCTTTCGTGCACATTACCATGCCAGGAATGCAAAAGCCGCACTGTACAGCACCAGCCTTTCCGTATGCATACGTATATACCTTTTCTTCCCACTCTGTCAGACCTTCTACTGTAATGATATTTCTGCCATCCAGCAGATCTGTATCCGGCACACAGGCCTTACAGGTTCTGCCATCGATAATCACTGTACAGGCTCCACAGGCACCCTCACTACAACCATCTTTTACAGAAGTCAGATGTAACTCATCACGGAGAAATCTGAGCAGCTTTTGATTTTTTTTCGTCTCTACCCTCTGGCCATTGACTGTAAATACTGCCATGTTGGACTCTCCTTTCTACTACCCCATGAAAGTCAGATGCTTTTAACTGCGCTCCTAAACTTTCACAGTGAACTATGAGAAACACATTCTGAAGGTTTCCCAAATTATCGCAGCAGTCACCAAGATCTTATGCATAAACATACTTCGGCTCGCTGCCTGTCAAAATATAGACACTGTCCACAGCCCTTAAAAAGCTGTGGACAGTATTTTCTATTACTTTATTTAGTTATCAGATATCCATAATCATCGATCACTGCACAGATCAGCTTCTTCAAACCGTCATACAGTTTATCTGCCGGATCGTCTGCCTTGCAGTCTGTAATCTGGCCTACAAATCTGACCTTACATGTCTTATTCTCTTTATCCAGAACAACAAAACCATCGTTCTTACTGTCTGCCATGTCTTTCTCGTTTGCAAACAGAGTAAATTTATCCTTGTATGGTGCACTTGCGTATGGGCAGAAGCTCTTACAGTTACCGCACTCATTACACATATAATCTACGTGGATGACCTGATTCATAGCCATTCCAGGAACCTTGATGGAAATATTGGCACGGTTCGGGCACACATCTACACAGTTCTCACAGACTTTGTTACAGGTAAGACATCTCTCTTCCTCTGTCTTCGCCTCTTTACTGTGCTTCAGGATACCTTTCTTTTCGAAACAGTCTTTCACATCACCTGTCACAGCTGCATCTCTGGTAATCTCTTTGCCAAGAATATCTTTCACTGCCAGCTGTGCATCCCGGATTCCCTCTACGATGGTTGCTGCGCCTCTGGCACCGTCTCCGGCAACATAGACACCACTCACGCTGGTTTCAAGAGTTTTATCGTTGACCTTTGCTTTTCCTCTTTCATCTACTGCGATCTGGTTGGCAGTGTAGAAATCGGTATCAATCTTTTCTCCAACAGCTACGATCACGGTGTCAGCCGGAACCTCTACCACATCTACAGTCTCGGTTACACCTGCACGTCCGGAAGCATCCATCTGGCCGAGCTTCATCTTCTTGCAGAGCAGTCTGCCGCCATCAAGACTTACCGGAGAAAGAAGTTCCTTAAACTCAACGCCCTCCTCCAGAACTTCCAGAAGCTCATCCTCTGCAGCTGGCATATAGCGCTTGGTTCTTCTGTATACAAGATAAACATGCTCTACACCTTCTGTGCGTTTCGCAGCTCTTGCAGTGTCCATAGCAGTGTTTCCGCCGCCGATTACAACTACATTTTTGCCAATATTCAGCTTACCATCATTTGCCTTGAAATCACGAAGAAACTTCAGAGCGTTAACGGTCTCACCTTTTTCCAGTTTCAAAGTGCCAGGCTTGCCAGCTCCAATTGCCAGGATCACAGCATCATAGCCCTGTGCTTTCAGATCTGCCACAGAAGTGATTTCTGTATTTGTGCAGATCTCTACACCCATCTTCTGGATGAAAGAAATATCTTTGTCAATGGCGTCGTCTCCAATACGGAATCCAGGTATCACGTAACGGATCACGCCGCCGGCTTTCTCTTCTTTTTCAAAAATGGTAACTGCTGCGCCCTCTCTTGCAAGGAAGTAAGCAGCTGCAATACCTGCAGGACCGCCACCAACTACGGCGACCTTCTTACCGTTTGGCTCGCCAGCCTTGATCTCACCGATCAGCTGCTCATAGCCATGCTCTGCTGCTGTCAGCTTGGTGCCACGGATATTTACGGATTCTTCGTAGAAATTACGGGTACATTTGGTCATACAGTTGTGTGCACATAAGGTACCTGTAATAAATGGCAGGGAATTTTTCTCAAGGATCACTTCAAGTGCTTCTTTATATTTCCCCTCACCAGTCAGTGCTACATACTGTGGAATATCCTGATGGATTGGACATCCTTCAGAACACGGTGCATAGAAGCAGTCCAGAAGAGGAACTTCTTTTGTGCTCTTTCTGTTCGGAACCGGCTTAATGTTCTTCACGTGATGCCCATCAGTAATAGCATCTGCTGCCAGCTTCTTCAGTGCATCCACATCGATTCCTTCCCATTTCTTCGGGCAGATTCCTTCCACCTTATCCGCTACCTGGGTAAATCTCTGATAGCCGCCTGTCTTCAAAAGGGTGGTAGCCATGGTTACAGGCCAGATACCGCATCCCACAATTTTGTCAATATTGTAATAATCTGCACCTCCGGAATAGGAAATTCGAAGCTTTCCTGCGAATTCAGCAGAAAGTTTGGCTGCAAGGGAAATGGACAGCGGGAACAAAGCTTTGCCGGACATGTACATTTCTTCACTTGGAAGCTCATTTCGGGTAACATCAACCGGGAAAGTATTGGTAATCTTTACACCAAATTCCAGACCCAGTTCTTCGGATAATTTCATCAGACGTGTAAGCATGGGGACTGCATCCTCATACTGCAAATCGTCTCTGAAATGGAAATCGCCGAATACCATATAATCATATCCCATCTCATCCATGGTCTTTCTTGCAAAATCATAGCCAAGAAGGGTCGGGTTGCACTTTACAAAGGTATTCAGATGTTTCTCTGTAAGCAGATAATTTGCAATGCTCTCAATCTCCTGTGGAGGACATCCATGCAGTGTGGAGATCGTAGCAGAATTACAGACATTGGATGGGATTGCTTCGATGTCTTCTCTGGTAAAGTTCTGGAACTTGTCAGCATTGTCCCAAAGCCATTTTCTGCATTCCTGGAAAATAACAGTTTCCTTTGCTTCCATCATTCCGTCAATAAAGGTATTGACCTTGTCTCCCTTAATTCCTGCAAGATCATATCCTACGGAAATATTAAACTGGAACCCATCCTGTGCACCCAGGCCGAATTCTTTTGCGATCACATGAAGGATAAACCATGCCTTGATGTACTCGCCCATCGCGTCCGGAACAGTCAGCTCAGTTGACCATTCGCAGTTATATCCCTCATCATCTGCAAGAATGCACGGTTTATTCACACATGCTGAAAGCTCTGCGCCATCCATCTTCTGAACTGTCTTCAGCTCAAAGAAACGGGCTCCTGCATAATAAGAAGCGATGATATTCTGTGCCAGCTGGGTGTGGGGACCTGCTGCCGGTCCCACTGGTGTCTCCAGGTTTCTGGTAAAAATAGTCATATCATTCTTCGGATCTGCTGTGTATGGGCGATGTACCCCAAATACAGTGTCCTGCCCTTTTTTCTCCTGAAGGACCCAGTCCATCAGCTGCCCGAAAGGCATACATGTCATAATATCGCTCATATTTATTTTCCTCCGTTAATATCGTCAGCCAGTTCCTGTGCAGACTGACGGCAGTCAGCCATAACCTTATCTACGTCACAAACCAGCACTTCCCTGTCTTTCATAAGAACCTTGCCGTTACATACAGTAGTCACAACGTCATGTCCTGTAGTTCCAAACAGAAGATGTCCGTTTACATTGTCTGCTCTCATAGGTGTAAGCGGGTTGTAATCCATTACGATTACATCTGCAGCTGCCCCCTCTTTCAGAACACCAAGTGGTTTCTTAAAGTAACGGTTGGCAATAACTGCATTGTTCTCAAAGAGCATCTTGGGAACCTCACCCCATGCAGCATTTGGATCGCAGAGATGATGCTTATGAAGGATATTGGCAACCTTCCAGGATTCCAGCATATCGTGGGTGTATCCATCAGTTCCAAGTCCTGTAACGATTCCCTTATGTACCAATTCCATAGTAGGTGGACATCCACAGGCATTTCCCATATTGGATTCCGGATTGTGGACAACCATGGTGTCAGTCTCTTTAATTAAATCCATCTCATGCTCGTTAATATAAATACAATGTCCCAGAAGCGTCTTCGGCCCAAGAATATTCCAATCGTAAAGTCTGTCTACAATTCGTTTGCTGTGCTCCTTCAGGCACTGATGAAGGTCATAGATTCCCTCTGCAACATGAATATGATAGCCAACACCGTCTGGCTTCAGTTCGTTACACAATTCCATGGTCTCATCGGAAATAGTGAAAGATGCATGCATGCCCATCATAGCAGCGATCATGTCGCTGTCATCTGCAAGTGCGTGTTTGATAAAGTTCACATTCTCCATTACAGATTCTCTGGACTTGTCCATGCCGTCACGGTCGGAAATTTCATAGCAAAGGCAGGTACGGACACCAAGATCCTTAGCTGCTGATTCAATAGCACTGAGGGAACCGGTAATATGTCCAAAGCTTGCATGGTGATCAAATACAGTCGTTACACCATTCCGGATACTGTCGATGTAAGTAGCCATCGCAGAAAGTCTGGTCTGCTCCAGGGTAAGATGACGGTCAATGGTCCACCACTGTCCATCCAGAATATCCAGAAAGCCCTTGGGATTATATCCTTTAATACTCAGACCTCTGGCAAAAGAGCTGTAGATATGCTCATGGGTATTGATAAATGCAGGCATGATAACTCCGCCTCTGGCATCTACAAATTCTCCATCCGGATATGCCTTCTTCACCTCATCTGTAGTCCCCACCATAACTATGGTGTTACCATCCATTGCAACTGCACCGTTCTCTATAAATGCCTTGGATGCGTCCCGTGTGATCATTCTTCCATTACCAATAATAAGCATATGGCATCCTCCTTTACTTGTTAAAATTGTTGAATCAAATAGCACAATTCAACATTTTTTAGGATATTTTATACAGATAATGTAACACATTCCCATATAAATTTCAATAGGAAATCTAAAAATATTTTTGGCTTTCTCAAAATTTTTGTTCAAATAAACTAACTGAGCACAGCCAAAACACGCTCTAGGGCATGTTTGAAAATGCTTTCTACAAGCTGTACGTCACAATTCGAGGGAGATTTTGCCCGCAGTCTGCATAAACATGAAAACAAGGCAGTCTGTCAATTAAACAAACTGCCTTGTTCTCTCTATTAATGGATTTTTCAAACAAGCTCTAATCCATAGCTGATTTTCCATCTGCATTATTCGTATATGTATCTTTATAACTCCCGGATCACATGCAAGAATTTCCGGCCCTTTTTCCATAATTCAGGATCAATTTCCACCTCATAGCCTTTGCCATTCTGCACATGCCAGTCATAAAAAGAGCGGTCTTCGTCTGCATATTCTTCCATAACATTCATGATCGTACCGCCATGCACCACAAGTGCTGCCAAAGAAATCCCATTACGGAGACAACCATTTACAGCTTTCTGGAAGCCGGTCACATTGCGTCTTTTAAATTCCTCTCTGCTCTCTCCTCCCGGAAATGGCAATAGTCCACCAGAATCGATCCAGGACTGGTAATGTTCATTTCCGTCCAGTTCCTGATAATTTTTATTTTCAAATTCTCCAAAATCACATTCTGCAAGCTCATCAATAATATTCAGCTTTTTTCCGGGAAAAAGGATTCCTGCAGTCTGGGTACAGCGGATCATAGGACTTGCATAAACTGCCTGTACCTCCGGATAAGCAAGCTGCGCCAGCATATTCCCAGCCTCCGGACAAAGAGGTTCATCCGTTCTTTTTCCTATATATCTTTTTAACTTATTCCCCTGGGTTTCCCCATGACGAATCAGAATAAGTTTAAGCATTTTTGATCACCGTCCCAATTCCACATACTACACGTATTACCTTTTTGCTTTTTGATGCGAGATCCGTACAGACTCTTCCCACTGCCTCCCGGTATTTCCGGTCAAAAGCATCCATGGGGACAACGCCGTATCCTACTTCCTGACTTACCAGAATGATATCCGGATTTTTCTCCCATAATTCTTCTGCCAGTCTGGCCACATCTTTGTCTGCTTTTAATTCTTTTTTGATATACTCCTGAAAATCAAGGACGCCCTCTGCATTCATAAGCTCTTCTTTTTCCAGATCGGCTCCCTTTTTCCAGCAGACATCAGGATGATGTTCTTTTGCATATGTGCTCTTTCCCTGAAAAGCACCTCCAATGATCATTTCCATTGTTACAATTTCTCCTTTTTTCCCAGTTCCCGGAGCGTGTCTGTAAAAGACTTTCTGCAAGATGTACGTCACAATTTGTGGGAGATTTTGCCCGGATGAGGGCGCATAGCAGGCTACGACAACCGAATTCGGGCAAAATATACCGCAAAGTGGGGCGTGCAGATTGCGGGAATGATTTTTCAGACACGTCTAGATAAATACAGAAACAACAGCCAGTACAACAGCCATTCCCACCTCACAAAGGCACAGAAAATATCCTGCCAGGTCACCTGTGATCCCGCCAAAATATTTCATTGCTTTATAATGATAATAAAGGAAAACAAGTACTGCAGTTCCAAATGCCAGAATACCCATCACAGGCTGGATCCATATCATCACCGCCAGCAGAATTCCAAGATAGACGATCAGCACATTTCGCACGATCATATCTTCTGCTTTTCTGGAAAATTCTGCTACAGTTCCATCTTTACGTGCCTTTGGAAACATCATGACACTGATTCCGGACAAACATCTGGAAACCATAAATCCGAGAGCCATAATCAAAAGTGCCCGCCTGTCCGTCCACAACTGGCTGTAAGCTCCATACCATATCAGAAAAAAAGCACAGGCTGTAATAACCGCAAATGCACCGGCATGGGAATCTTTCAGAATTTCAAGACGTCTCTCCCTTTCCTGCCAGGAGCTTAATGCATCCGAAGTATCCAGAAGACCATCTACATGGATTCCACCTGTCACCATTACCGGAACCAGTACAAGAACTGCTGAGACAAAAGACGGATTAAATCCAAATTTTCCGCCTGCCCATCCTACCAGATAAGAAAGCGCTCCAATTACCAGGCCGATAAAAGGAAAAAAACAGAATGTATATTTCATATTCTCCTTGTTCCAGTCTGCCATTGGCATAGGGATTTTTGAATACATGGCAAATGCCACTTTAAAATTATTCCACAGCATTTTCAATGATTTTTCCTCCTTTATACCAGATTGGAATCCCATATACTACTTCAACCACCTCATCAGCCATTTTTCCAATGTTTTGATTGATTATCCCCAGATATTCCTGATAGCGGATGGTATCGCCCTCATAACTGGCTGCTTCGGAAAAAATCTCATTCGTGACAATCACCAGATGACGTACCTGGCTACTCAACTTTTTTATGCCTTCCAAAACGGCTTCCACAGTTTTTTCACCAGCCCCTTTTTCCTCAAACATCTCATTAGCGGCAAGATTGGACATACATTCCAGAAGAACCACAGCATTTTCCGGGAAATCCAGATTCTTCAATCCGGTATAGCATTCAACTGTCTCGAATCCTTTTCCTGCACGCATTTTCCGATGACGTGCCACACGCTTATGACTTTCCTCGTCATATGGATGCATGGTTGCAATATAGATTCTTTTTGCCGGTCCAAAAGATACTATTTTATCTTCTGCAAAAGCAGATTTTCCGCTTCCGCTTCCTCCGGTCACGACTGTCATCATATTAATTCAGCTCCTCGTACTGGTCCACGTGAATATCATCAAATGTACTTAATGTATTGTAAAGAGTAGCTCCCATATCAAGAAACGGACAAAGGGCAATGGCTCCAGTGCCTTCCCCAAGACACATGTCAGCATGAAGCACAGCTTCTTTTCCAAGCTCATCCAGAACAAGATGTGCTGCCGGTTCTTTTGACACATGACTGGCGATCATATAATCCGCTGCCTCCGGGCAAATTCTGGCTGCTACAAGTGCGGCAACTCCGGAAATAAAACCGTCAATAAGAACCGGAATCTGTAATGCAGCTCCACCAAGATACACACCTGCCATTCCTGCGATATCAAGACCTCCAACTTTTGCAAGCACGTCTATGGAATCTTTTGCATCCGGCTTATTTAAATCAATGGCTTTCTTAATCGCCTGAATCTTGCGGGTAAGCCCATCGCTGGAAAGTCCTGCACCACGGCCAGTCATGGTTTCCACAGGTTGCCCCAGAAGCACAGATGCAACTGCACTGCTGGTTGTGGTATTTCCAATTCCCATCTCACCAGTTGCAAAAAGACGATACCCCTGAGCCTTCAGTTCTTCTACCATAGCAATTCCTGCTTCAATTCCCTTTATGGCTTCGTCTCTTGTCATAGCCGGACCTTTCGTCATATTGCGGGTTCCATACATAACTTTCAGATCTGTACGTGCTGTAGTATCTCTTACCATTCCCACATCTACTGGCTTTACATCCACTCCACACTGGTGGCACATTACACATGCGGTAGTGGTTTCTTTTACAAAATTATCTGCTACAATTGCAGTGACTTCCTGTCCTGTCTGGGTAACCCCCTCTTCTACCACGCCATTGTCTGCACACATGGCAACAAGAGCCTTTTTTCCAAGATCCACTTTCTCTTCCCCTGTAATTCCAACGATCTGCGTAATCAGATCTTCCATTTTTCCAAGGGAATGGAGAGGCTTGGCGATGCTATCCCATCGTCTTCTGGCTGTTTTCATTTTTTCCTCATTCAGAGGCTTTATCTGTTTAAGTGTTTCTTCTAATGTCATGATTTCCTCCCGCTGGTAAATACCAGGAATTTACTGAATATGTAATTTAATGCCAGAACTACAAACTGGGTGATAAATTTGCCGACCATATCATTCATGTGTATGATTTCTGCAAAGAACCATACGCCTGCTACTTCGATCACCATTGTTACACCTCTCGCTCCGACAAATTTGCAGAATGGACGGATATGGTCTTTCAAAGTCTCGCATTTGTCCTGAAAAACAAATTTAGAGTTTACCACATAAGCAAAAAGAATTGCCAGAATAATCGAGATCACATTTGCAAGATCTCTTTGAACTCCTGCCTGGCGCAAAAGAAAAAAGCTCACCAAATTCACCAGTGTAGTACATCCTCCAAAAAACACATAACGTACCACATCACTGGCATACAGTTTCTTAATGAGAGCAGTCATGGTTTACCTCCTGATAGACATCCTCTTTTCCACGAAGAATCTGGGAAATGATATAACGTGGACGCCGTTTTACTTCTTCGTATATTTTTGCAATATAATAGCCGATGATTCCAAGACTGAGCATAATAGCGCTTCCAATAAGCAAAAGAACGATAAGGGTAGTTGTATATCCCTCTACCGCTCTGCCGGCAAAAAATTGTACCAGCGAATAAATAATCAAAATCAGGGAGCATCCAAAGCATGCCCCTCCTACGACCGTTACAAATTGCAACGGTGCTGTAGTAAAAGCCACAATATTGGTAAACGCGTATTTTATCAAGGACCAGGTAGACCACTTAGACTGTCCAGCTTCTCTGTCCCGCACCTCAAATTCCACATAAGTGGTCTTAAATCCCACCCAGGATGAGGTCGCACGGAAAAACATATTTCGTTCTGGCATAGAAAGAATACTATTCACTGCTTTCCTGTCCATCATTTTGAAATCCGAAGCATTCTGCATATTCACACCTGTAGCCTTGGACATGATTCCATAGAAAAAGCCAGCGCTCTCTTTGTGAAGCAGACTTTCCGTTCCTCTTGATTTCTTTACGCCTTCGATTACTTCCCATCCCTGCTCCCAGAGATGGTACATGGAAATCAAAGTTTCCGGCGGGTGCTGCAGGTCACAATCCATAACTGCCACCACATCTCCTGTAGCCTGGGCCATTCCTGCATATACTGCTGCTTCTTTTCCGAAATTTCTGGAAAAATGAACGCCAAGAACATTTCCATCTTCTTCTCCGGCTTTGGTGATTTCTTCCCAGGTTTTGTCTTTTGAGCCATCGTCAACAACAACTAGTTCGTAGGAAATGCCGGCTTCTGCTAATACTTCATGAAGAACACGACAGGTTTTTCCTACCATCAGTTCTTCGTTATAAGCTGGCAAAACCACTGATAATCTGCTCATTTTTTCATCCTCTTCTCTGCTGACAGCCTTGTATATTTATGTTTAAAACGTGACAGCAGATCTTATTCTTTTCGATTTTTCAACGTTCCCATTATATTACAAATCCAGTGGGCAGGCAACCTTAATTGATATTCTTCAGAATTTAATAACAAAAAAACGATAACCAACCGGCTACCGTTTCCGTTCTGTACCTTCAAAACTACATACATGTTACATCCTAATGGAATCATTTTACCTCTGCGTGAGTCCGGCAGCTACTTTATAACCGCCTTTCCCATTTCTTGGTCAAGCCCTCACCCTATTAGTAACAGTCAGCTCCGTGTGTTACCACACTTCCACCCCTGCCCTATCTACCTCG
>NZ_JBCOME010000008.1:0-78617 GCF_040924365.1 Ruminococcus sp. 1001136sp1_2201st1_G3_2201SCRN_220225
CTTTATAATCTTATTACACAGCCAAAGGTAAAACCAGTCTATCAGGAATTGGGAGAACGTATTCTCTCCAATACACCCATGCTGGTAATTTCTTCCCTCTGGAAAGGTGTCATAAAGCAAGAAGTATATGATGACCAGAAACTGGTATATGAAGCATTGCTGGCAGATTATCTGATGTATTCAGACTCCGTCGATTCCAAAGAATTCGATACTTCGCAATACGAACGGGCCAATTCCTATCTGATAGATATCTTTAAAGAAGTATCTTCCTATTATACCGAAAAGGGTATTTATAATTGGAAGCCGGAAGATATTATGGATCTGGATGTAAATGAAGCACAAGGACTGTTCAAATCTGTTGAATCAATGAGCGAAGCTGTTTCCATAGTAGGTGATACCTGTTCCAATACAAAAGAACTGATCAAACTGTTAATAAAAGTGAATGCCTTTAAAAATGCTTCTAATGAGAGAATCCTTCTAATCCGCAAAGCCCGGGAAGCCGGTTCTTCTAACACAAGCTTTACAAAGGCATGTGATGAAATTCTGGTGGAACTTGGTCAACAGACGATTGATCTGGATTATCTGATAAGCAAAGGTGCATCAATGGCCTGGAAGGAATCCACAAAGAAACTGATCGGTAAATTAAGTGAAAAGAATCCAATTCTGGAAGCTTTAAAATACGGCTCCGGTGCAATGGACATTTTATTTAATACTTCCGATATTAATTCAGATAATCTGAAATTGTCCCTGCTTTATACCATGGACTGTTATTTTAGAACAGCTCTATCTAATGCTTCGGCATCATATGCCACAGCAAAAGATTCAGAATGTGCAGTCACACTGGTTAGCTGCTTCCAGGGATATACCACATTTCAGATATATGCCAATAATGTTGCGAAATCATACATCTCCGGTGTTACCTCTGGTGGCGCTTTAAATAACCTTTATGCGGACATTTTTTACCGGGAAGGGGTACAAAACGCAAAAGAATGGCAGGCTCTCTGTGACCAGCAGAATAGAATGCGCCGGAGTGTGCTGGAGATGCTGGCTAAATTCTACCAGGTTTATCATAACCTTTTCATAAATGATGAATACGTGGACGCACTGGAAGATCAAGTTACAGTGACGCCAAGACCTACACCAGCGCCTCTGGTGCCGGAGAATTATAAGATTACGGTACCGGAGAGTAAAAATCCGGTGAAAGTTAACTACTTCAATGGAAATTCTTCTGTTTCTACAGCATTGTTTGAAGATGGAACTGTGGTGGCTTATGGGCAGGGTGTGTTATATAAAGATGGATCTGTAATTGAATATCATGGAACAGAAATTAAGAAACTTATAGTAAATGAAGGAGTTACAGGTATTGGTGGTTCACTTTGCTATAATCTGCCATATTTGAAGAGCGTATTCCTTCCCGAAAGTGTTACTAAAATCGGATACAGGTGTTTTAAGGAATGTACTTCATTGCAGGAAGTAACACTTCCATCTAATTTGCAAACAATTGAATCTTACACTTTTGAAAATTGCTATTCATTACAGAAAGTAACAATGCCATCTAATTTAAATCTAATTAGTGATGGCACTTTCGAAAATTGTAAGAATTTAAAAGAAATTCTTTTGCCAGATACATTAAGTTCTATTGGTGAGAATGCATTTAAAGGATGCAGCGTACTTAAAGCAATCAATATTCCTGGAAATGTAAAAGAAATTGGGGATTCAGCATTTGAGGAATGTGTCAGCTTAGATGAAATAACAATTCCCCATTCTATAGTCCTTGGGAAAGGTGTTTTTTGCAGTTGTACCGCTTTAAAAACAGTTATCTTTGAAGCTGATCCTGAATTAAGCAAAATTCCAAATTATGCATTTGAGAATTGTATCAGTCTGACATCAGTAACGTTTTCTGATAATACTTCAGATATTGGAAACAATGCATTTTCTGGATGTGTTAGTTTGTCAGAAATAACTTTACCCAAAGAGCTTATTGAGCTCGGAATGGAAGCATTTAAAGAATGCACAAGTTTAAAAAATGTTCACTTTACTAATACCCAACCCTGCAGAATAGGGGAAGCAGCATTCCAGTATTGTAGCAGCTTGGAAAGTATCAATATTGTAGGAGATATTGGAGCTGATGCATTTAATAGTTGCACAAATTTAAAAACTGCTCATATATCCGATGGATATATTTGGGGTAGAGCTTTTAAAGATTGTATTAACCTAACTGAGATAACTTTACCTGAGAATCTTGGTTGGATTGATGAAGAAGTGTTCAGTGGCTGCACCAGTCTAAAAAATATTAGCCTGGATGGTTATTTATTTGAAATACGAAAAAAAGCGTTTTATAACTGTTCGAGTTTGCGTGAAATTATACTTCCACACACCTTTTATGCATTGGAAAATGAAGCATTTGTCGGTTGTTCAAATCTGGAATCCATAACCTTTTTATATGATGAACAAAATGCAGCACGGGATGAATGGCCGTTTATTGATCCTTCCGCAGTTGAAGGATGTGTAAACTTAAAAACTATTTATGGTTACAATGGCTGGGGACTGGATTATGACGCAAAAAAAATAGGTGCTGAATTTATTGCACTTGACAAAACACCAGATGTTATCCCATCTTTTTCCATAGAACTAGGAAAATATTCTGAAACTGATGCTGTAAAAATTTTCTGGAAAAAATGCCCTGATGTATCTGGGTATGAGATGGAGATTAGTAGCTCATCATATTTTTCGCAGTGGGCAGGTACATCTGTATACCGAAAACTTGATAATACTCAAGATTTCACTTACTGGTTTGAGGCCGAACCAGACTGTACGTATTATGTACGCATGAGAGCATATAACCATTATGTAGAAACCAGCTACGGTGAATGGTCTCAGCCCCAATCATTTATCATTACACGCGACAAATTGACGCCGACCATTACGCCATCGCCCACAGCAACGCCAGCTCCAACTGATACACCAAAGCCAACTGCTGTGCCAAAACCGACCACTGCGCCAAAACCAACCACAATCCCAACGCCATCCAAGGCTCCATCACCACAAGCACCATCATCAAAGCCAACTATGAAGGTAAATATGTCCAGCCTTGTTTTAAAAACCAGACAACGTAGCAGTGCCCTGAAAGTAACTGGTTTGGCGCCTGGCGATTTCGTAAAATCCTGGAAATCGGGGAACACAAAAATCGTCACGGTAACCGGAAATCCAAATGGAACCTGTAAGTTAAAAGCAGGTACAAAAAGTGGAAAAACCACGCTCACAATTACACTAAACAGTGGCCTCACCAAAAAAATACCTGTCCGTGTCCAGAAAACGACCGTTCGGACGCAGAAAATTACAGGCATCCCGAAAAAGCTTGTTTTGAAGGTGAAAAAGAAAGCCACCTTAAAACCTGTGATTCTTCCGTTAACAAGTACCGAAAAAATCACCTACAAGAGCAGCAACAAAAAAGTAGCAACCGTATCCGCAAAGGGGGTAATTGCTGCAAAGAAGAAAGGAACTGCCACCATTACAGTGAAATCAGGAAAGAAATCCGTGAAGTGCAAGGTTACCGTGAAGTAACAGCTTTGAAACGTATTATTTAAAATTTATGGGAGGCAGTACAGTTTTGTACTGTCTCCCTACTATAATAGCAAACACAAAAAAATTGTACGCGCTATGAACAGCACTTTGCAAATCAAGTCTTACACATAGAAAAAAATTGAGCAGTGGCTGGAGGAACAGGAGACTTGAATATTTTTTTTGAACGTGTTAATATGCTGATGTACTTAAAATCTGGCCTGGAAAATATATTATGGGTTACAGCGATAAAGCAAAAAAATATAAAGTTTCGGAATGGTTTGATGAATGGATGAAACTTTATAAAATTGGACGCATTAAGACGAATACAGTCCGAGGATATGTAGACGGCTTTGAAAGAGCAACCGACTTTATTGGATCTGTAAGGCTGTGCATAGGAGAAATTTCAGCACTTTTGTGGTCTGATATTGATTTTGAAAAGCATCGTATTCGTGTCTGTAAAACTTTAAATGAGACGACGGTATTTTATGATGATAGTAAGAACCGCCTGGAGGAAACATACTCAAAGAAGCAGATTACTACGCCGAATCGGGAACCACATTTGTTTAGTGTACATCCACATAAGTTTCGGCATACTTTTGTCACGAGAATGAATCAATCTGGTATGTCACCATTTACCGTTCGCAAGATTGTAGGTCACGCACATGTTAACATGACGGAATATTATACACACTTGGAACAGGAGTATATTTCAGATGAATTTAATAAATTCTCCGAGAAATATGAAGAGGAAAAAGTTCCGGCTATACCAGAAAAAAATAACAAAGGAAAATTATGGAAAATAACACTGATAATAAAAAAATACTAAAAGGTGGTCAAAAAGTGGTCAAAACAGTTTGGAAGATGCCACAAACCCGCATAAAACAAGGGCTTCCGCAGATACTATTAAGATGTCACCCATATGGGAATGGTGATTTGTTTCGCTATTAAAATGTCCGTTAAATGCGATCTTTTAAGGCTTTTCGAAGGTGCTAGGAGATTTTTATGAGTAGCATTAAATGGCGGTTCATGGCATGGGATTATTGCAAAAACCGTGCAGTAAGCTGTGCAGTAAAACAACCAGAAAAAATTTTTTAATAGATCATATCTCAAGTACAATATGCTTTATTATAAAGTAAGACCGAACCAAGTATAATTGATTATGCAGGGTTCGGTCTGTTTCATTTGGGCTGTGATAATACAAGATCACGTATATAAATTAGCAGTTGTTACAAATGCCGAATTAGAGTATAATATAACTATATTCGGAAAAGGATTTTTGAATATACCCGAAAAGGAGTAATGCCAGTGAATACAGAAACGAAGAATGCAATTCTCATAACTGATAAAGATGCACAGTATGATGAGAGAGCGAAAAGACTGCTTGGTCAGAAAAGCATTCTGGCACATATACTGGTAAAAACAGTAGATGAATTCATGGGAATGAATCCAAAAGATGTAATATCTTACATTGAAGGAGAGCCATTTATTAATACTGTTCCGGTTGAACCTGGGCTTACGAATACTGTTGTTGAAAAAGATAGTCAGCGAGTCGTAGGTTTTAATTCTGAAAACCAGGAGATTCATGAAGGAACTATAAGGTTTGATATTATCTTTTATGTACGGATGAGAGATGGATTATCACAGATTATTGTGAACGTGGAAGCACAAAAGGATGAGCCTGAGAAATATGAGATTTTAAACCGAGCTATCTTTTATGTGAGTCGCATGATTTCTTCACAGAAAGAAAAAGATTTTTCAAATTCAAATTATAATGATATCAAACGTGTTTATTCCATCTGGGTGTGTATGAACATGCCGGAAAATAGTTTGGAGCATATTCATCTGGTAAAGGATAGTCTTGTCAATTCGCATGCCTGGAAGGGAAAGTTGGATCTGATTAATATTGTCATGATCGGACTGGCAGAAGAGCTTCCTGAACATGAAGAAAAATACGAGTTACATAGATTACTTGGAGCATTGTTATCCCAGAATCTGTCTGTAAATGAAAAATTGAATATCATCGGAAACGAATATGATATTCCAATGGAAGAAGACTTCAGAGAGGATGTGAGTGTTATGTGTAATTTAAGTCAGAAAATTAAAGAAACTGGAATTGAGATTGGTAAAAAAGAAATGATTGTAAAAATGCACAGCAAGGGTTATACAATCGCTCAGATCGCCGATGTAGCGGGAATGGAAGAAAAACGGATTGAAGAAATTATTAAAAATGAGGAATTGCTACCAGCATAATGTTGTGTGAAGGAAAAGTCATTCAAATGGATGTTCATTTGAATGGCTTTTTATCAATTCCCAGATAAAAGGAGAACAGCTTTTCCTTGAACAAAAGGAGATTATAAATGCGTGAATTAGTAGCGACTCTGGCAGGCGTAATTGTTGGCTGGATTTTCAATGAGATTACGATGTTTTTTCGTGAAAGACCAAAGCTTACTTTTAAAATGGTTTCTACACCAGAAACGGAACTGATAGATAAAGAATACCGTACTAAAACAAGTTTATCAGAACATGGAATTGAAATTTATAATACAGGTAAAAATCCATTTATACTAGAGAGCTTTGAATTGTGCTATAAAAACAAATTGCTTGTAGATTGTCACATAGTAGAAAATGCCAAGGTTCTTATGCCCTCTGAAAGTTTCACATATACACTTATGGAACAAGAGGCAGATGCTCTACAACACCATTGCAATCAAGAAAAATTTGAAACTTGTGATGTGACAGCCTATAGTGTGGAAGGTAAGAAAATAAAAACAAAATTATGGGTTCCATTGTTTTATATTAGGGCTGGCAGATAAAATGCAATATCATCGGAAACGAATATGATATTCCAATGGAATAAGACTTTAGAGAGGATGTGAGTGTTATGTGTAATTTAAGTCAGAAAATTAAAGAAACTGGAATTGAGACAGGAATTGAGATTGGTAAAAAAGAAATGATTGTAAAAATGCACAGCAAGGGTTATACAATCGCTCAGATCGCTGATGTAGCGGGAATGGAAGAAAAACAGATTGAAGAAATTATTAAAAATGCGGACTTGCTGCCAGCATAAATGAAGAAGTTGTCGCCATCTGGTTGGATAAATATCTGATCGGATGGCAATTTTATTATAGAAATTCAACTATTTCCCTATATCGATACAGAAATCATTTTATATCATCAAACCCTGCAAATCTAAAGTGGTAATCACATTTCAATTCCATTTCTTTTATAAATCGAGAAAATCTTAAAAAAATCGCAATTTATTTTCAAATTTTTACACTTTTCGTCGAAAATTTTTATTATTTATAAGTAGGAGAGTAAAGAACCACTCCATATTATGAAAACGGAGGGATAAAAGAATGTGGGTATTTTGGCTTGTGTTCTTCGTTCTGATGGCAGTGGTGATTACGCTTATGTATTGCTGCCTTATCAGAGCTAGTGTGGTGGACGACGAAATGGAGAAGGCGTTTCAACAAAAGATGAAATTACGAAAGGATGAGGCAGAAAAATGTCAAGAGGACGAGCAGGAGTAATATCGAAAGAATACAAAGGGGAAGAGAATACAGAATTTCATGACATCATAAAACTTTTTAAGATTTACCGAGTAGTAAACTGGCAAATGCAGATTAAGATCAATCAGGTAAGTGTCATGCTTTCGCTTATGTATCAGGCAAATCATAGGAGTTCGAATTACTGGTTACGAAAAGAAACTAATATTTTTTCTGTTCTTTTTTCCTTGTTTATGATATGTGGAAGATTATTATATGGTGTACACTGGTGTACAGATATCATCGGAGGTGTTCTATTGAGCTTCGGATTGTTTGGAATATATCGGGGAGCCACTTTACTTTGCTGTAGGAATCAGTGACAGATTGGAGAAAAAACGGGTAGAGAAACATATGCAATAGCAGTAGGGGTGCTGTTTCTGATAATAAAAAGAATCATCCTTTGTATCGTGTGAAAAACGAATAAAGTTTTATAAAAAGGGATTGTTCAGAGTGAACATTCCTTTTTCTATTGGAAATTTGCCATAAATTGTCAAATAACAGTTGCTTAAAGGTGCCAAATAATATATAATTGACTATAATCAATAGTTGAAATATCATTGTAATTACAAGAAAAGGCAAAAGCATTGCCAAAAGGGAGGAGGAAATGTATGAAGCATTTCAGAAAAACAATTGCACTCTTTCTGGTGGTAGTTATGCTGACAATCACAATGGGAAGTACTGTGCTTGCAGGAAATGAAAATCAGGGATTTTCGGATCAGGCAGAAACGACCGTGGATAGCAGGTTTCTGGATGGAATTGATACAGCTGGTTACGATTACGTGATCACATCCCAGGAACAGGCCGATGAACTAAGGGTGTCGGATGATTCCAAATCCATTTTGGTTGCATGTGGGTCGGTTTATCTTTCCGGCATCACAGCAGGAACCATCACAATCCGCAATACAACAAAGATCCAGCTATCTAATGTTACTGCGAAAGCACTGGACATCAGCCAGGGTACTGCGATCAGCTTCACTGGTGTGAAAGCAGACCAGCTGTTGATAGCCGGGGAAAAGACAGAAGAGTCTTCCCTGCAGATTGATTCTGAAACGAATATTTCCAAACTGGAATTAAACGGCGGCCAGGCAGTAACACTGGAAGGAAGCGGAACCATCGGAGGTGTGGAAGTAAAAGAACCGGTAAGTTCCCTGGCGGTTTACGCCACCTGTAAAGTAACAAACCAGTCCGGAAAAGCACTGGAACTGGAAAAACCAGACGGAAGCAGTGAAACCCTTCCAAGTGGTGCAGCAAGCTCTCTGAAACTGGAAACTTACACCGTTACATTTGTAGCTGATGGCAGCGAAGTGGCTGTCCGTCAGACAGTTCCCGGAACTCCGGTGGATGTTACCGGGATCACGCCGGAAAAAGAAGGATACATATTTACTACCTGGTATCAGGATGCAGCCTGCACAGAAGCATATTCCCAGTTTGACTGTGTGAACGGACCTCTGACCTTATATGCAGGATTTACAGATGCTGCTGAAGCTGTGACTGTTACCTTTGAAACGTTTGGTGGTACACCGGCAGCACCTCTTACCTTTGCAAAAGGGGAAACACTTCTTTCCAAACCAGTATCCAGAATTTCTACAAATAAGGAGGGCTATACCTTCGGCGGATGGTGCCGTGATGAAGCGTGTACCGAATTATTTGCATATACAGAGCCGATTCAGGAAGATATGACTCTGTATGCGCTTTTTACTTCCAATGAAGCCATAAGCCAGGAAAAGGATGGAAGCTGTGCGGAGTTAAATGATTTCGACTGGCAGGGAGAGATCCCGCTGATTACAGATACCAAAATGACAGAAGACGAGGTTCTGTCCGCTGTCTCCTTAGAGCCGGGAGCCGGTGATCTGGATCCGATCCTGTCTGTAAAAAAGACACCGAACGGTTTCTCCATTTTCGGTGAATATTACGAAAAAGATGGAAAAAAAGGATTTGAGCCGGGAGCCACATTTACAGTAAGGCTTCCTAAAGAAATTAATTTTGCAGATTATTCCAAAGATGTTCGCTCAGTTACAGTTTCTGTTTATAAAGAGAAGGTGGAGATTGTTGGTTTTTCAGAAGATATCGATTATATTCTCTGGGACCAGGTAATATCCTACACCCCTGCTGTTGAGAAAGAAAATTCAGAAGAAACAGCAGGACAAACAGAAAAAGAAACAACTGAACTCCTTCAGGAGGAAGAAAAGGAAATTCTTTCCCGGCAGGAAGCGGATGAGCCTTCCACAACAACAGAAGAAAATGAAGAACTTCCTTCCGAAGAAAAACCGGAAATTGAAACAGAAGAGGATGTACCGGAAACCGAAACTCCGGCATATGAGCCTGGGGAACTTCTTGTAAATGGGACGCTTAACTATGAGCCCGGGGAAATCGTAGCCTTTTATGACGGCGAAATCGGCCGGGATGAAAAGAGCATGGATTCCTATACCGAAGGCTCTTTTGACGGATATGTGCTTTTTGCTCAGGTTGTGGATGTCCAGAGCGAAGGGGATCAGACAAGGATCTGGTTCGGATATGCCAATCCACAGGATTACCTGGCAGATTTTGATGTAAACACTACAGATGATGTAGATCTGGAGAGCCAGCTGTCCGAAGAAGAACTCCAGGTAGTGGAATCCAAAATCGTCAGCCAGGTAGAGGAAAACGAGGAATTAAAAGCCCAGATGCTGATGGCGGTTATGACTTCTGAGGAAACCCAGAAGATGATCAATGAAAAATACGGGGAAGGAGTTTATTCCCTGGCAGGAATGAATGCCACCCTGAAGCCGGGCAAACCATCCGTAAAGATCTCTGCATCCGGCAGCAATGTAACTGCGACGATCAGCATCTCGGCAAGTGCAGCCATTAAGAACGGTTCGAAGACGATTCTTACCATTTCACCTAAGCTGTCCTTTACCCAGAGCCTGTCCGTACAGACTAATGTAAAAGGTGGAAAATTCTGGATCGATATGTCCGTAACTTTGCGTTCCACATCCAAGATTTCCCTTACGGTTACCGCATCCTCCGGCGGCTCTGTAAAGCTGTTCAATGATGCGAAGAAAACACTTTCCGAGATCGTAAAACCAGAAGGGTTAAAGGATTCCAACGACTACAGCCAGTATGACAAAAATGTTTCCGAACTAATGAAGACAGTTGGTTCCATTGTAAATTCCTCCCTGGTCTACAATGATATTTTCAACGTCGTTCTTTTGAAGCTGCGGTTCTCTTTCTACGGAATCATTACCTTGGGTGTGGATATTGACCTTGTGGGCCAGGTCGGTGTGCTGGCAACCTTTGGCGTGGAAATTGAGGTAAAAAGCGGAGAACGCATTGGATTTGAGTATAAGTTCCTGAAGTTTGAAGGAAGCTCCTATACACAGAAGCTGGAAAGCAGCGTGACCAGCAGTGTTTACCTGATTGGTAAAGTAGGGGCAAGGGTGGGAATCCGTGTTACGATTTCCATTACCTTCTGCGGCTTCATCTCCACCAGCATAGAAGGCAGCGTCTACGCTTACGCAGAATTGTCTGGCTTCTATTATAACACCGCGAATCTGGTAAGCGGTGCAAGCACAGAGCTGGGCGCATTGAAATTTGAGGTCGGTATTGATGTGGTTGTCAAGCTTCAGCTGAAAGTCAAGCTTATCTTTAAGACCAAGAAAAAGAGCTGGACCGTATACAGCGGCAGATGGCCGTTGTGGTCGAAAAGCTATTCCAGCGGTTTTTCCTATATGAACCAGACCACGTTGGCTGACATGTGGAAGGTTGTGTCCAAAAATGCAGACCAAAAAGATTCCTTCGGTTTTTCTTCCATTCCGATGAAAAACTGGGATATGGCGAAAGGCACATGCAAAGAAAGCTTCGTTCTGGCGACCCAGAAGGATGCAGGTATTTCCCTTCAGATCCAGAATCTGAAAGTTGATGGGAAAGCAGTATCGGACAAAGATCCCCTGGCAAAACTCTTTTATGTAGGAAACGGAAAGAACAACACCAGCCCCGGATTTATTTATCTGGATCAGGGCCTAGCGGCAAAATATAACTGTAAAAAGGCAGAACTGGACCTTGTTGTAACTTATACCAACAACAGCAAATCTGCTATCGTGAAAAAGCAGGTCAGCAGGTTCCATCTTAGTAAAAAAATTTATGTTGCAACCACAAACCACACGATAAAAGTCGTGCTCAGGGACTGGTGCGCAGACGAATGGGGACTGGATCCTGCCGGCTGGGACAATGCCCTGGTTTATCAGAACACTTTTACCAGTTATCTAAGTACAGGCCAGAAAACAGCAGAGTGGAAAACCGTCAGCCTGAATTTAAACCAGATCATCCAGAAAGCAAAAGATGCTTATCCGGAACTGGCAGGTATGGAATGTAAGTGGATAAATGGAAGCGGTTCCCTACAATCCGGAATTGGTTCCGTGAAGGACTGTTCACTGGATGCGCAAAATGGAACCTTAAGATATAAAGTTTTTGCGGATGACCAAAATTATGAAACAACTTATTATCTTTATGTGCACAGATTCCCGGGTGAAAGCAGCCAGGTAAATTATCACATAAGCCTGAACGGGAAAGAAGCAGATACCACTTATAAGCTGTGGGTAACTGCTGCGGACGGTACCGTGAAGGAATTTAAGAAGCAGAAGAACGGCAGCTATGACCTCACCATAAACAAACGGGATTTTAACGGGGAACAGCAGGCGGTGATGATGTCCGTAAATAACGAACCGGATCAGAAGACCAGCCTGTCCATAACCGGCAGGGAGAGCCAGAAAGACGTCTACCTGAAACTTGATCTCCGTCAGGTACAGCTTGTCATACAGGCTGGAGACGGAATCAGGACTTTTAAGGCATATCGGAAATCATTTTTTAGAAATGTGCTGATCCGTTCTGAGGAGATCCGTTCCGGAACGAAAGTGGAAATAAGGACTGTGCTGGACCCGGATTACAGTGACCTGGAAGTCGTCAGTACATATGATAACTTTAAATACAGCGTTACTGGTGAGAATAAAATCACCTTTACCATGCCACAGAGAAATATCACGCTGGTTCTTCGGGCCTATAAACGCCATAAGATCACATTTGATTATAATTTAGACGATTACGGGGTTTATAAGACCATTTACTCCACAGAAAAGCAGGATGTAACAGCACCAAAGGATCCGTCTGTGCCTGGTTACGTATTTAAAGGCTGGTATCTGACAGCAGATGGAAGCGGGGAACCGTATGAATTTGACCGTAAGTTAAAAGAAGACAGTACACTTTATGCACAGTGGGAACCATTAGTTTCACCGGAGCAGATACTGGAATCTATAACAGGAGTTTTATCCAATCATTATACGGACTCCCTGGAAAAGTATCTTCCACTGGAAAATACCCCCAAAAAGCTTCAGGCAGAAATCACTGGAAGACTGACAGAAATCCTGGAAAAGGAAAATGTGTATCAGCTGTATGGGAACCGGATTTCTTTCCATGTGGTGCTCTCTGACAAAGTAGAAGAGACAGAAAACCAGTATATCTATACTTACCGGGCAGATATCCTTTATAAAGGTCTGGCTGGAAAAGAATGGGAAGGTACTGCCAAGGGCAGTTTCGTACTGGAAAAAATGAAACCTGAGGTTTCGGTACTGCCACTGGCTGGAAACCTGAAATATCAGGAAAAACTGGCGCTCAGTCCGTTTACGGGAGGCGAAGTGACCTACAAAGAACACAAGGTGACCGGAAGCTTCCGCTGGAATGAACCGGAGCTTGTGCCTGCAGGAGAAGATAACGGAACCGCAAAATACAAAGCGACATTTATACCGGATGGTGACAGCGCAAAGCTTTATACCCCTGTAGAATTTGAATTACCAGTGAAAACACAGATCGGTGTCCGCGTAAGCTGTAAAGCTGACAGCCGAGATTATGAAAAAGGTAATGTTACCACCACCGGAACCTATGAACTGACACGTGCCGGTGACGGTATGAAACTAACGGATCTGGAACTGACAGACGGTATCTTTAAGTTTGAACAGGAAACACCTGGTGAAAACCTAAAAGTTACCTTCAGCGGTTATAAAATCCGGGACGACCAGAACACGGATAACCTGTATGTGCTTCTGGATGAAACAGCTGAGACAACAGCCTCTATTGGAATGGTCACTCCAAAAATCGAGGAAGTTCCGACGACAGCACTGCTGGGTTATGGCAAGACTTTAAGTGACTGTACAATTACAGGCGGAAAGGCAATCTGGAAGGGAGAAATAATAGAAGGTACGTTCAGCTGGAAAACTCCAGAAGCAAAACCAGCCGGAGAAGATAACGGAACTGAAAAGGCAAACTATACAGTTGTATTTACACCTTCTGAAGCCAACATTTATCTTCCGGTAGAATTTGACCTTCCAGTAAGAACACAGATTGGTGTCCGCGTAAGCTGTAAAGCAGACAGCCGTGATTATGAAAAAGGTAATGTTACCACCACCGGAACCTATGAACTGACACGTGCAGGCGATGGTATGAAACTGGAAAATCTGGAACTGACAGACGGTATCTTTAAGTTTGAACAGGAAACACCTGGTGAAAACCTTAAAGTTACCTTCAGCGGTTATAAGATCCGGGAAGACCAAAATGCAGATAACCTGTATGTGCTTCTGGATACTACAGCTGAAACAACAGCAAGTATCCGTGAGCCAGTTCCGGCTGATCAGATTTTGTCCCAGCTGATAGAAATAATTAACGGAGGTTATGAGGATTCCATTGAAAATTATCTGCCAATAGAAAAAATGGAAGAAAAGGTAGAAAACTCCACAGTTTCTGTTATTAACGAAGCATTGGGACAAAATGAATTCCTGAAAGAATACCAGAACCTGATCTCCATTACGGCAAAGATTCAGGAAAAAGGAGAACCTCTGGCGGATGCTTACACATATACCCTGGCCATTGAAGCAGTAGTTACAACCTCGACTGGGAATACCTATACAGAAACCGGAACCTATCAGGCTATAATAAGAAAGCTTACACCGGAGTTAGGAACGAAACCTGAAACAAACATTCTGGAATATCAGAAACCGTTATCTGACTGCGTCCTGAAAGGCGGAAAAGTAACATGGAATGGGCTGGAAGTAACAGGGGAATTCAGCTGGAAGACTCCGGAAGTAAAACCATCTGGAGAAAATAACGGAACCGATAATGCAAATTATACGGTTGTATTTACGCCTTCTGAAGCCAACATTTATCTTCCTGTAGAATTTGACCTTCCAGTAAGAACGCAGATTGGTGTCCGCGTAAGCTGTAAAGCCGACAGCCGTGATTACGAAAAAGGCAATGTTACCACCACCGGAACCTATGAACTGACACGTGCTGGTGACGGTACGAAACTGGAAAATCTGGAACTGACAGACGGTATATTTAAGTTTGAACAGGAAACACCTGGTGAAAACCTGAAAGTTACCTTCAGCGGTTATAAGATCCGGGACGACCAAAACGCAGATAATCTGTATGTGCTTCTGGATACTACAGCCGAAACAACAGCCTCTATCTACTGGATCACGCCAGTGATCGAAACTGTGCCAACCGTAGCACAGGAATTTGAAATCGGTACCAGATTAAAGGATATCCAAAATTCACCAGAAAAGGATCCGGTCTTAACCGATGGAAAAGCTACATACAATCAGAAAGAAATTCCAGGAACCTGGCAATGGCAAAATCCTGAGACAATACTTGACCAGGTGGGTGAAATCCGATACACAATGCTGTTTATTCCAGAAAATACAGCTGGATTTAAAACAATTCAGGCAGAAGTAACCGTATCCACAATAAAAGCAGTGGTGACGCCTCCTGAGATCCCGGAAATGGTCTATAATGGGCAGGAACAGGCTCCGGTTATTCCAGAAACGGAATTCTATAAAACAGTTCAAAATGAAAAGCATTTAGATGCTGGAGAGTACAATGTAACGATGGAACTTAAGAATCCTGCACTGTACAGATGGCCGGAAAGTGAAGAAAAAATTACGATCCTGCCCTATAAGATTCAAAAAGCCAAAGCAGACATTACAGGAACTCCGGACCCGGAAAAACTGACCCTGATTTATGGGCAGATGCTTTCAGATGGATTGACGTCAGAAACAGAACCGGACAGAGCGAAAAAGAAAACTCTGATTGCAAAAGATATGATATCCGGAATCAAGGTGAAGGTCGCAGAGATGGAAACAGCCGGAGAATGGCAGTGGAAGCTTGAAGAATCCGAGAAAAAGCAGCTGACAGTTACTGAAAACGCTTATAAGCTTCAAGCAGTTTTTCAACCTGCTGATGAAAGCGTGGCAAAAAATGTAGAACCGATTGAAGAGATATTTACCGTAAAAGTAAAGAAGGCGGTACCTGCATTGACGTGTAAAGATTTCAGCGGAAAACTATTTAATTCAATAGATAATGAAGGAAATGTGGTTGGAAGTTATCTTTCAAATGCAGAGATTAATGGCTGGGTTGAAGCGAAAAATCCAATTACTGGCGAAACTATTGTGGGAACCTGGAAGGCAACACCTGTTGAGGACAAAGTCATCACTAAAGAGGGTGAAGAATTTGCATATAAGCTTACCTTTACTCCGGAAGATACAGTAAACTATTCAGAAGCTGTTGTTGAAAACTTGATGATTTATATTCATGTCGACTATAAGCCTGTAGTTCCAACGGACGCCCCTGCTCCAACAGAAACTCCAGCTCCGACAGACGCACCTGCTCCAACAGAAGCTCCAGCTCCAACAGAAGCTCTAGCTCCAACAGAAGCTCCAGCTCCGACAGACGCACCAGCTCCAACGGACGCACCAGCTCCGACAGACGCACCAGCTCCGACGGAATCCACAGCTCCAACGGACGCACCAGCTCCGACAGACGCACCAGCTCCGACGGAAGCTCTGGCTCCAACGGACGCACCAGCTCCGACAGACGCACCAGCTCCGACAGACGCACCAGCTCCGACGGAAGCTCTGGCTTCAACGGACGCCCCGGCGCCAACAGAACCTCTGGCTCCGAAAGAATAAATTAGCCACAAAAAACTGACTGATCAATTGAATTTGACAAAAAAGATGCTATGAAACACAAACTAAAAATTTTTTCAAAACTTCCATTAATTGCTTTGTGCCTTATGTCTGCAATCGGAGCATATACTCCGGTTCTTGCAGACAGTGAATCCCAGGTAACTGTGTGTATTCTGGATTCAGGCTGCAACATGGAAAACATTACAGGGTGGAATTATCTGGAAGGCAGCGATAACCTTTCTGACAACAGCGGACATGGAACAGGCGTCTGTGAAATCCTGCTGGAAAAGGCACTGGATGCAAATCTGGTCATGCTAAAGTGTTTTGATGGGGAATCTGAAAATCAGACAGACGATAATACCATCATCCAGGCCATCTATGACAGCGTAGATAAATACCATGCAGATATCCTTAATATGAGTTGGACACTGAATAGAGATTCGAACCTCCTCCATGAAGCAATTCAGTATGCCAGCGAAAACGGAGTCCTGATACTGGCTGCAGCCGGAAACCTGAGCTTCCAGACACCTTCTGGAAGCCAGGTATATCCGGCTGCCTGGGAAGAAGTAATCGGCGTGGCAGGAGCTGATCTTGATGAAAACGGGAATCCCATAAGTTCGCTGTGGTATCTTGGCGGTGAAGCAGTATATGTAAGCGCAAACGGAAGTTATGAAGATCAGAAAGGATCCTCCTATGCGGTCCCCAGAGTAAGTGCAGCTGTAGCAGGGTACCTGCTGGAGAATCCAGGTGTAACGCAGGAAAAAGTACTGGACTATCTGAAAAATAAAGCTGTTGATGCCGGAGACAAGGGATATGACCTTCAGTTTGGGTGGGGGTATATCGAATGAAAATTGATAAGTAGTTAGAATAATGCGGAATGTAGATACAAAACAAAAGAATGCAGCTCATGTGTTGCATTCTTTTTGTTTTATAAAGCCTGCAAAAAAGAGCGATCATTTTTCATAGGTCTTTTTTCATAAATATAATGTGGAAATTTTGTACAAATTATCCAAATAATAGTTGCGAAAAACTTTAAAGCAATATATAATTGATTATAATCAAAAGTATATGCAAAATTATAATTACAAGGATGGATTGATGTAAAAATGCCAAAAGGATTACAACATAAAGGAATCGTCAGAAGAAACAAAATGATCTATGCAGCAGTAAAATTATTTCTGGAAAATGGATACGAGAAGACAACAACAGCCTCTATTGCAAAGGCTGCCGGGATGTCCCCCTCTTCCTTTTTTGCAGCATTTGATAATAAAGAAGCCTTGCTGCTTACCCTGGTCAAAACAATGTTTGGAAGCCAGTTTGATAAGGCGGAGAAATTATTAGGGGAAACTCCGGATCCGTTGCTTGTCTATGGAGTAGAAGTTTCGATACAGATGTACATAGCCGAATTGTCAGAACCGTTGAGGGAATTATATGTGGTAGGATATTCTCTTCCTACTACTTCAGAATATATTTATATGAGCACGGCGCAGAAGATTCAGCATATTTTTTCACAATATATAAAAGAAGCAGAATTGAAAGATTTTTATGAAATGGACATTGCCTCTGCCGGAATCACCAGAGGATTTATGGCAAAAAAATGCGACCTCTATTTTACCATGGAGAATAAATTAAGAAGATTACTGAAATGCTGCTTTACCTTATATAAAGTACCGGAAGCCAAACAAGAGGAAGTAATAGGTCAGATCTTAAAAATGGATCTGAAACCAATTGCAGAGAAAATCATAGAAGACACAGTAAGAAAAGCAGAAGAAGGATTTGAAGCAGTTTTGGCAGAAAAGTAAATATTTTGAAAATTATATAAGTATAAAAGGACTGACAAAAACCTGTCAGAAGTAGCAGCGACCTGCACAGAAGATGGATTAACGGAAGTAAGATACTGTGAAATCTGCGGTGCAGTATTTGCAGCACAGAAAGCAGTGAAGGCAACAGGCCATAAAGAAGTAATAGACAAAGAAATAAATGCCACGTATTTTACTCTTTAAGGATCCTGAACCTGAGGAAATTAATGGATTTAAAGACATTACAGAAGCTGTAAACTTTTTAGATATAATTATCCAGTGTGACGGACAATCAATAAATAATAAAGAGCATTTCTGCTTCACTCATAGAACAATTGAACCACATGAGGAGCGAAGTATTGAATATAGCGATGGAAGAACCGAAATGGGATGCTTTAAGTGCGAGGCATGCGCCTGGAGAAGAACTATTCGGTATATAAATGAACCACCGTGGTATGCAGATTAAAGATATCCGGGGCACAAATTGTCATGTTGTTCATATCTGTAAGGAAATTTACAGGAAGTAAGGGGCTGGAAACAGTCCCTTTTCAAATATTTTTGGAAAGTTACAGAGAAAACATATGGATAAAGTTTTGAAAAAATAAAACAGACCCTGTTTTATGGCGAGTTAGAAAAAGAACAGTATCAGATGATCTCAGCAAGTATCGAGGAAGCAATATGATCTGATATTAATGGATATCCAGATGCCAAATATGGATGGATACGAAGCCACAAGAAAGATCCGCTCCTTAAAGAATCCTAAAAAGGCAAAGGTTCCCATCCTTGCCATGACTGCAAATGCGTTTGAGGAATACAAAAAGAAGGCGATTGCTGCAGGAATGAACGGTCACATTTCAAAGCCTGTAGAGGTTTCGGTGCTTCTGGAGACAATAAAAAAAGTATTAAAAGAATTATAATTATTCATGTTGGCATAGGAAGATGATTATTTCGACAGTATTTCTGACTCTCAAATTTTATAGGTAAGAAAGAGGAATGCGGTATGAATGATAAACAGAACGACAGTGGAAGTATAAAAAGATCGGACTTTAAACTACGTCTGGAATATTACGGTCTTAAGACCCACATCTATTTATTAAAAACTGGACAATATGCGATACAGCTTTTAAACTATCCTGAACTTTATGATGAAATAAAAGAAAATTTTGAGCATACGATTCGCCAGGTTGGAGACGATGTGGAACTGATAATTGAGAAACCTGATAATATAAGAGAAGAAATTACGCCGATCAAGAACACAGCAGATAATCAGGGGCTATTTCTTAACAATGAAATGCTGCAGAGTCTTCTTGTAAGCCGCTTTACAGACATTGATTTTCGGAAAATAGAAGTAGATTTCCAAAATGGCGTATGTTTAAAATTAATCCTGGGACATACGGTATCAAAAGAAAAAGAAAAGGAAGTTAAGACATTTCTTTTAGATATGAAAAACGGTTTTACCGATGTAGAAATACAGATAGATGAACACCTATCAGATCCTATACTGATAAAAACAGTAGATTTGGCATGTACAGACTCAAGATACAAATTTTCCATAGAAGATTCTGAGTTCTGGTTTTCCAATGCTCAAAAGATCTATTCCGGAAATCTGACAAGGGAATCCTTGCGCTTTTTTGATCCCGAAAAAACCAAGTGCTACATGGATTTTAGTATATGGCAAAATAGAAACGTAAATATCCGAAGTGCAGTACTTCTGTATGATACAGTTTATATTGCGTTTCCCCTGCAAATGAATTTTGAAAAATTTTTAGAACAGCAACATTTGACAGTAAAGGATTTATATACACTTATAGAAAATCAAAAACTGGTTATTCTCCTGCCAAACACCGAAAGTAGATACGATAAAAATATTCTGGATGAAATGTATGGGATGAATCCAAATTGCATTGTTTCTAAGAGGGGGATTAATGCATTGATGGCCATGTATTATTGTGAGCTGGAAAAGCAGTACATGAAGATCTGGAAAGGAAAAGAAGAAGTCTTAAAAGAGTTTTGCATGGACTGTGCAAAAAAGAAAGATCCGTTAGCAAAAATGTTTGCAGATATGCTTTTATGGCCGATAAGAGCGAAAAATGAAAGTTATGAATTGCTGACAAGTTATAGTCCGCTGTCTGTTTCAAGTATAGGGGTAAACAATTATTTATTACTTCCACAGCACAACAAAAGTAACATTGAATTTGAAATGACAGTAAATGCTCCTGCTATTCACATTGCAACGGCTCTTCACGCTACGTATTTTCCATTTTGCATCGAGCAGGAAAATGGAAGTTATTCCGACCTGGGTGTTGCGACACTACTGGGGGATATATTAAATATGTATAATTATCTTGGAAAAAATCAGCTGGAGCATATGAAAGAATATAGTGAACGTGTGAATAAAAAGAACCATAGTATTTGTTTGCTGAGATCTGAAAACACTGTAGATCTGAAACATATTCTGGATTACGAAAAGAAATACCATACTCCCCATACTTTGAAAAAAATACTGGAGGATCTGGCATTTCTGGATGACAAAAAATGTGAAGAAAAAATCAAAGAATATAATAATGCAATTGCTGAAGCAGGAATGGAAAAAGCAGGAATCGGAACTATTTTAAATTATATGCTTTCCGTAGGAGGATTTCTTCCGGGAGCTGGTACCGCTTTTTCAATTGCAGGCTTGTTTACGCAGATTTTAAATGATTTGGGAATAAAAGAAAAAAAGACAATTGCAAGAATCGAAAATGGTACGGCATCAGAAAAAGATAAGATATTTTTATTAGATAAAGTAAACCGTGTCGCGCACCTTGAAAGAAGTTCATTTTAAATTCAGTAAACAGTTTAAACATACAAAGACTTGACATGAAAAAATACAGCAGACGAAAATTTAATCCGTATTTTGATATAAAAAATTTGAATAGGAGAATCCCAAAATATGACAGAACTTGAAAAATTAGAAGCTGGATTGGAATACTGCTATGATGATCCAGAGGTCGAGGCAGGAAAAGAAAATGCAATCATTCAATGTAGAAAGTACAATGCTATTGATGATTTAGATTATGAGGGACAGTATGAACAACTCAAAGAGATGTTTGGCAGTGTCGGAGAAAAGTAAAGAAATCCTTTAACTTGAATATTTTTTATGTGTAATATAGTCTGATGGGGCTGGAAACAGTCCCTTTTCACTTGCATAAATATTGGAAAACTTTTTTATTTGTGAAAAGAATACTACTTGCACTATTTTCCTGGGATTGTTATCCTTATAGAAATCACAGATACCAAGATTATAGAAGACCGTCTTCAAAAACTGGCAGAAAAATATTACCCTACAGTAGAAGAAGTAGAAAAAGAAATGAATGGTTCTGCAAGAAGCCGTGTCCAGCTATTTGCAATCAGAATTGAGCATATGACAGGGAAGCTTGTAAATGAGAAATAATATGTAAGAGAGTTTGCTGACATAAAAAAGAAGGGAACACATTTATGATTATTCAGACCGGTATGCGGACGGATATCCCGGCGTTTTATTCGGAATGGCTGTGTAACCGGATAAAAGAGGGCTACGTGATGGTTCGGAATCCATATCAGCCGCAGCAGGTAACAAGATATACCTTTTCGCCTTCTGTGGTAGATCTGATTGCGTTCTGCTCGAAAAATCCGGCGCCTATGCTTTCACACATGGATTTACTGAAAACATATGGAATGTACTGGTTCGTTACCATTACCCCTTATGGAAAAGAAATAGAGCCTCTGGTTCCAGATGTAGAAACGGTAATAGATACATTTCGGCAACTGGCTGAGATTACAGGACCGGATTCCATGGGATGGCGTTATGACCCTATATTCCTGAATGAGACTTATACGCCAGAGGTCCATATCCAAAAGTTTACACAGATCGCACAGGCCCTTGAGGGCTATACCCATACCTGCGTGATCAGTTTCATCGACCTGTACCAGAAAGTGAGAAGAAATTTTCCGGAAGCCCAAGCTGTACCAAAAGAAAAACGTCTGTCACTTGGGAAAACCATGATACAGATAGCCGCGGCACATGGAATGAAAGTATATCCCTGTGGAGAAGGAACAGAATTAGCCTGTTATGGGGCAGATTGCAATGGCTGTATGACACAGGAAACATACGAAAAAGCCCTCCATACCACGCTGGATATACCGAAAAAGCAGCCACTACGGAAAGAATGTGCCTGTTTTATGGGAAATGATATTGGAGCATATAATACCTGTCTTCATGGATGTAAATATTGTTATGCTAATTACGATACCAAAACGGTTCGTCAGAATTATGCTTTGCATGATCCGAAATCCCCGTTTTTGATTGGAAATTTAAAAGCGGATGATAAAATACATCAGGCGGATCAGAAAAGCTGGATCGACGGACAACTGGTTCTGAAATTTGATTGATAGAAGGAAAAGCTATATGGAAAAGCTTTTGAAAGAACACTGAGCATAAGGAGAGTCTGAAAATGGCAAAATTATATTTCCGCTACGGAGCAATGGGAAGCTCGAAATCAGCAAACATACTAATGGTCCGTTATAACTACGAAGAGCGCGGTCAGTATGCCGTTTTGTTAAAACCAAGAACAGACAGCCGGGATGGAGAACGCAAGATCCAGTCTCGTATGGGATTATCTGCTTCAGCAGAATACGTGGATGAATTTTTAAAAGAGATCTCTACGATCTGGAAAAAAGAAAATACAGAATACCGGTATCAGGGAAAGAAAGTGGATGCAGTTCTGGTGGATGAAGCGCAGTTCCTTTCGGAAGCGGAAATAGACACTTTGTCCGACCTTGTGGATTTTTATAATATTCCAGTGATCTGCTATGGACTGCGCACCGATTTCCGCAACCGCTTATTTCCTGGCTCCAGACGTCTGATGGAGATTGCAGATGTCATTGAGGAAGTACCGACTGTCTGTTGGTGTGGAAAACGTGCACAGTGTAATACCCGGTATGCAAATGGAGAAATTGTACGGGAGGGTGCGCAGATCATGCTTGGCTCCAATGAAAGCTATGTGGCGCTTTGCCGGAAGCACTACAAAGAAGGAAAATTATGGAAAGAAGCTGGAGCAGAAAATGAAACGAGCACCAGGAGGAACTGTAAAATTATGGAAAAGGAGTAAGATATAAGAGAAAGGGGACTCTTCTATGAGTAAGAAAAAGGTAGCTTTTATCTGTGTCCATAATTCATGCCGCAGCCAGATAGCAGAAGCATTTGGAAAGCATCTGGCATCTGATATATTTGAAAGCTATTCTGCCGGCACAGAGACAAAACCGCAGATCAATCAGGATGCAGTCCGGATTATGAAAACGTCATATGGAATAGATATGGAAGCAGATGGTCAGTACAGCAAACTGATTCGCGATATTCCAACTCCTGATATCGTGATTTCCATGGGATGCAATGTAGGGTGTCCGTTTATTGACAGGCCTTTTGACGATAACTGGGGACTGGAAGATCCAACGGGAAAAAACGATGAGGCGTTTAAATTAGTTATAGAAGAAATCAGGAAGAAAATCCTTGAATTAAAGAAGAATGCGTCTTGATAACTTGCAAAACGATATTTTGATAGGAACAGATAGATGAAGCATGCTTGATAATCTGGATACCAAGACGTCTGCCAATAATCATGGAAAGGTGTGGAATACCAGAAGAAATCATATCACATGGAGGCTGTATGTGGGTCTGCACATTACCAGATCGCTGCGTACTGGTCCAGAGTTTTGAACAAGCCTGCGATTAAAGCGTATCAGGCATCCAGACGTGGGATTGTTCTGACAGCAAATTATACTGCTACGCAAAAGGGGGTAAAGAAGTGCCTGTCCGGATCTGGTTGTTGTTCCGCCCAGAATGGAGCTTTATCTACAGTTTTCTTCCATGCTGCAGGAGATTTATGGAGAGTATACCGATCTGGTGGAGCCTTATGGATGTGATGAAGCGTGGCTGGATGTGACTGGAAGTACCGCCTTAAAAGGGGATGAAAAAAAGATTGCAGATGAGATTAGAAGCCGTGTAAAAAAGGAATTGGGGATCACAGTCAGTATCGGGATTTCGTGGAATAAGATTTTTGCTAAGCTTGGAAGCGATTATAAAAAACCAGATGCGATCACCCAATTTCATAAAGAAAATTACCAGAGTATCGTCTGGAATCTTCCTGCAGCTAACCTTTTGTATGTCGGAAGATCTACCAGAACGATGTTAAACCGTTATGGGATCAAAACCATTGGGAAAATTGCAACGTCAGATCCAGATTTCCTGGAACGACTGTTCGGGAAGATGGGACTGGTCTTATATTCCTTTGCAAATGGCTGGGATGATTCTCCTGTTGAACCAGAAGGCTATGCGGCTCCCATTAAGTCCATTGGTAACAGTACCACCACACCAAGAGACTTAGCAACTAACCTGAATCCGTGAAGTTCATTCTTTAAGAGAACCAATCTTCCAAAGGTAAGTTTGTTTCATGATGTGAGCATACTTCTGTGGCTTTTTCTGTATCAGCACCGGGAACAAAAGCAGTCACTGGGCAAAAAAGGGTACACGAAATAAGCCTGCTATAAAATTGCTTTGTTACTTATGAGTTTGTGACAGCATATTTCTGACAGATATCAGAAAATATATGTCGCCAGATGTTGCTTCTTCCGAGGCCGGTTATCAACTGGCGTGCATGCATGGTTATATGTCCTGCCATCATAATCAGGTTGCTGATAACTGTGCGTAAACGACGGCGTTTAACATCCCTCTTCTGACGGGGTGCCCGTCCTCCAATTGTGCCCTGACCGATCATACGGAGAATGTTATATGCGATCATCCCTAATTCGAGTATCAGTGCATTGGTCGCGAACTTTCCGGATGGAAGCCGCTCCAGATCCATGTCTGTTTTTACCTCACTATGAAACTGCTCACATTCCCCATGGGCATGATACAGACTGATGATTTCCTCATCCGGGTCACCAAGGTTTGTCCACCAGGCTTCAACTTCAATATCGGGAACAAGGTTGAACTGACCATACTTATCAATGGTTCGCTCTGTAATCTCGTATCCGGCACGGAGTGTATACTCTGTATTGAACTGCTTACTGGTAACGGTTTTCCAGTCACTGCCTATATAGACGGTTTTTCCGTCTCTGGGACTGGTTACATTCCGGCAATACTGCTTTGCCATTTCAAACCAGTCATCCGTGCTTTCTCGGCGAAGTTTTCGCTTGATAATGAAAAAGCTTCAAAGTAAGGTTTGCCCATGCAAAGCATTCCAAGGTAAGTGAGTACAATATCACCATTTTTAATCTGATGCTGAGACCGATTGGATGTCACGTCCATGCGATTGAGTTTTTTGATGAAATCGCTTTTCCCAAGGAGGGCGCCAACAACAGCCAGACCGCTGGCTGGGATAATACGTTCATTTGTAAACTCAACAATAATGTTCTTATTGGTGTTCAGTGTGATTCGGTGGTTGTTATTCATGGTAAAAGACTCCAATCCATAGATTTTGTTATGTCTATTTTACCACAGACTGCTTTCACCTGGTGGGTGAATAACAATATTGGAAAAAAATATTGCAAAAGCATGAAACTATAGGGTTTAAGGAGTATGTGAGGAAATCAACTTCACGGATTCAGGAAAAACCAATAAAGCAGACAATAGATAATATTCTCAGTAACGCAGCCAAAAGTAGAATGTCTCCATGACAGCAGAATATAATAAATTAATTCTAAAAATAAAGGGAGCTCTTTAATGAAGCAAAAACCCTTATTGATCAGCCTGTTAATTTCTCTGGGAACCGGAGTGATTGCAGGCTTTCTTACTTTTAAAAGTATGGAACAATACTAGAATGAGCCGCCTAATAATTGTGAAAATCAAAATTCAGTAATACGGAATATAGAAAATCAGGAAGTTAATCTTTTATCAAAAGAAGAACTTTGCAAACGGCAAAATCAAATCAGATGAATGTCTTTTTACACTATATTTTGACTATTCACGCAAAAATATAGACAGAGAAACTAGATTTAAATAATATATATAATATAGATATAAAAACAGTTAAAAGAAGAAAGGAGAAAAAATAGAGAAAGCATGTTTGCTATCTTTTGTATTGCTGTTCAGTACTTTAAGTCAAAGTATTGTAGCAACAACCGTGTATGCAGGCAATATTCTTATGATGGAACAAGATTCAGAATTGCCTGTAAAAGAAGATCAAGCAGATATTACGGATCAGGATCATCAAGAGAAAAATACTGATACAGAAAACACAAATTCAGATAAAGAACAGGGAACTGAAGAAAGCACGGATTCAGATAAAATAGTTACCGCATATGTATAAAATACAAGGGGGTTAAATCAATGAAATTTGATGTTAAAACACAGGGAAAGAAAATGGAGGTTGCTTTGGAAGGAAGAATGGACTCTGCAACAGCACCGGGATTTGAGAAGGAGATTTTCCAAAAGCTTGATGGAGTTACTGAGCTTGTTCTGGACTTTACCGATCTTGCGTATCTTTCCAGTGCCGGATTAAGAGTTCTTTTATCCTGTCAGAAGAAAATGAATGCAGCAAAGGGAAGTATGGTTGTAAAGCATGTCAATGAAATTATTATGGAAGTATTTGAAGCAACCGGATTTGACAGTATTTTGACAGTCGAACAATAAAAGACAGATGAAAATGGGGAAAAGAATATGACAATTGAAGAGAGAAAATTAACACCTGCCGGACAGGGGAATCTGCAACAGATCAAATTGGGAATACCGGTAGTGGAAGCATTGAATCGGATGGCAGAGGATCCCATGGGGGAAAATGAAAAGCTGCTTTTAAGGATTCTGGAACAAAATAAGGATACGGAATATGGAAGGAAATATGGCTTTGCGAATATTCATTCCATAGAAGAATACCAGAAGAAGGTTCCGGTCAGTGTATACGATGATTATGCAGGCTATATTTTAAGAATGAGTGAGGATGGGGAGGAGAATCTGATTACCTCCGGTAAGGTTGTACATTATAACAAGTCTTCAGGAACGGTTGGAAATCCCAAGCGTATACCGTTGACGGAAGAGGCTTTTCAGGTTTTTCAGAAGTATAATGGTCCCTACCGTATGGGTCTGGTCGCAAAAGAACTCGGAGAAGACTGGATCAACGGACGGAATATGTCCATTGCGGAATCCATTGCAGAGATCCAGCACGTGAAAAGCGGTGTTACTTATGGGGCTTTGTCAGTAAAAATGATCGGTGAATTCCGCCCTTACCTCGGAATGAGTTTTACATCTCCCGATGAAGCAATTTATCCGGAATCGGAAACCAACACCAGATATCTGCATGCACGTTTCGGACTGATGGACCAGGATCTTACGAATATGGCAGCGAACTTTCTTGGATTTTTACTGGAAGTATTGCGTTATATGGAACAGCATTGGGAGCTTCTGGTTAATGATATTGAACAGGGAACGATTGATCTGGGTATTAAAATGTCAGAGGAAGTCCGTTCCAGTCTCTTAAAGAAAATTCAGCCCATGCCGGAGAGAGCGCAGGAACTGAGGGGAATTTTCATGCAGGGGTTTGAGGAACCGATTGTACCGAAGCTGTGGCCTCATGCACAGTTCCTTACCGGTGTCGGTTCCGGTGGATTTAAGGTTTATGCTGATAAGATCAAAGAGAAATATATGGGAGAAAAAATAGCCCGTTATTTTACCGGAATTAATGCATCTGAAGGCATGATCAGTGTCCCGTACCGGTTAAATGATGAGAAGAGCGTGCCGGTTCCGGACAGTATGTTCTATGAATTTCTGCCGACAGACGCAGATGATGATTTCTCCAAAATAGTAACGATAGATCAGCTTGAGACAGGTAAAGAATATGAAGTGATTGTTACGAATCTTTCCGGTTTTTACCGGTATCGTATGCGTGATGCGGTAAAGATTGCAGGAAAATATAAGAATCTGCCGATTCTGGAATTCATCGGACGTATTGATCAGACAGTCAGTATTATGGGGGAGAAGACAACAGAAGTGGCACTCAGGACTGCCGCAGAGGATACAGCAAAGCAGCTTGGCTTTGACATGATTGATTTTACAGTATATCCGGATGTTGAACATGTTCCTCCACGTTATACTTATTTTATGGAAATCGAAAGCCTTCCGGAGGGGATGAAAGCAAAGGAAATCCGTTTTTTTCTGGAGAGGAATCTTGCTAAGGCCAATCCGTCCATGGGAGATAAGGTGGCAAAAGGAATCTGTGCGCCAACTAAGTTAAATATCTTAGAGCCGGAGACATATAGCTTATACCGTGATCTGATGATAATGAAGGGAATTGCGCCGGCACAGCTGAAGCCTGTGCACATCATCCGGAATGAACTGCAGCGGAAATTCTTTTTCAGTCAGACAGAATACGGGGTGGAGCTTGTAAAATAAATGGAAGGACTTTGTGAAAATAAAAGGAGAAGCCTATGAAAATTTTAGCTTTAGTAGCAAGCCAGGACAGTACTGTGGAAGATGTTAAGACAAATGGAAGAAGGCAGATGCAGGCACTGATAGGTAAAGATAAGGAAGTGCTTTTCTGCGAATATTCCACGATTGAAATTTGCAGGAACGGGGAACTTGTGATCACCTGTCTGGGCGAAAAAATGGAAAAGCCGGATTATTTCTGGCCACTACTTGGATCCACGGATGGATTTATTCTGGAGAATATGCTTCAGGATGCGGGAATTCCATCTATTTTAAATCTGCGTGAGCTTCAGGTCGCAAGAAGTAAGATTGCAACTTATCAGAGATTTGCACAGAATGGAATACGGGTGCCTGATACGATGGTGTTTTTCAAAGATTCTGATCCCGAAACACTGTCTGGTCGTTTTGGTTATCCATTTGTTGTGAAGCCGGACAGTGGATTTGGCGGGATTGGTGTAGAACTGATCCATAACGGCCAGGAGCTTAAGGATTACTTTGCAACTCTTTCCTATGGACAGGCTTATGTGGCACAGGAATATATTGCTACTTCCAAAGGAAGAGACATCCGTGTTGTTGTTCTCCATGGCAGATATTATTTTTCGATGGAGCGCCATGCATCGAATCCTGATGAATTCCGTTCGAATGTACATGTGGGTGGAACTACACAGGAGAAGACTCTTACCGAAGAAGAAAAGGTATTCTGTGAAAAGGTGGCGTCCATATTTGATCTTCCGATTATCGGACTGGATCTTATGATTGGTGATGGAGAGTATGTGCTGGCAGAGGTAAATGCATTTCCGGGTATGCCGGGGCGTAAGATGATGGATGCATATGCTTCCGTTATTGATGATTTTATGGAGGGACAGGCATGACCGGATTTTTGCGAAGAGTATTAAGCCCATACAGGGGACTTTTGATACTGGTCATTTTACTGCAGCTTGGTCAGTCCTTTTTAACCATGTATCTGCCAACAATCAATTCCAGAGTGATCGATTATGGTGTGGCGAATGCGGATGCTGCATATATCATGCATCAGGGAATTCTCATGCTGGGAATAGCTCTTATCCAGTTACTGCTATCAACCTTGGCTGGTATTTTCGGAGCAAAGGTGGCACTGATGACCGGACGGGATTTGAGGGAGCAGGTTTATGAGAAGCTGATACATTTTTCACGCAGGATGATCGGAAGCATGGGAGCTCCTACGCTGATTACAAGGGCAACAAACGATGTACAGCAGGTAATCCAGTTTATTACGTTCTTATTTACCGCGATTATCGCAGCACCGATGATGTTTATCGGAGGTCTTGTGCTTGCCTTGTCCCAAAGCGTGAAGCTTTCGGTGGTATTGCTTGTGACGATACCTCTGCTGCTTGGGGTTTCTGTGGTATTTTTAAAGCTGATCCTTCCTTATTATAGAGAACAGCAGACGAAAATAGATGAGATGAATACCGTACTCAGGGATCAGATTTCCGGTATCCGTGTGGTAAAGGCCTTTACGAAGGAACAAGGCGAGAAGGAACGCTTTGAACGGATTAACGGAGATCTTTCAAGGATTAATACCAGCATCGGTAAGATTACAGGGCTGATGCAGCCAATCTTTACCCTGACAATGAGCTTTGCCAATATTTCGCTGATCTGGCTTGGCGGCCGTATGGCGGGGAACGGTCAGGTACAGATTGGACAGGTGATCGGCTTCGTAACCTACATATCCTTTATTCTGACAGCAACCCTGATGGCTTCCATGATTTTTATTATGCTGCCAAGAGCCGAGGTATCGGTTACACGTATTGAAGAGATTTTAAACAGTGAAAGTGAAATTCAGGACAGAGAGGATGCTTTTTTGCCAGAGCAGTTCCGGGGAGAAATATGTTTTGAACATGTGACGTATTCCTATGCACCGGATAATGAGCAGGTGGAGCCTGTATTGAAGGACATTTCCTTCTGCGCACAGCCGGGTAAAACGACGGCGATTATCGGATCTACCGGATGTGGTAAGACTACCTTGCTTGATATGATTCCACGTCTTGCAGATGTGACAGAGGGGACGGTCTTCGTAGATGGCATGGATGTCCGGAAGCTGTTAAGGCATGAGCTTGATCAGGCAATCGGCATGGTTCCGCAGAAGGCTTTCCTGTTTTCGGGGACGCTGGAGGACAATCTGCGGGATGGAAAACCGGATGCAACACAGGAAGAACTCTGGGAGGCTCTTTCGATTGCGCAGGCAAAGGAATTCGTGGAGAAAAACGAACGTGGTCTTAAGATGAAGATTTCCGAAGGGGGAATAAACTTTTCGGGCGGGCAGCGGCAGCGGCTTGCAATCGCAAGAGCAATTGTCCGCAGACCCTCCATCTATTTGTTTGATGATTCGTTCTCTGCACTGGATTACCGGACAGACCAGGAGCTGCGAAGAGCACTGAAGCCGGTTACACAGAATGCGGCTGTGATTATTGTTGCACAGAGAATCAGTACCATTAAGGATGCTGACCAGATCCTTGTGATGAATCAGGGACGTATTGAAGCGGTTGGAACACATGAAGAACTCATGCAAAGCAGCCGGACTTATCAGGAAATTGTGGCTTCCCAGCCCACAGATAAGGAGGTGGCATCATGAGTACAAAGCAGAAAAAGACCATACAAAAGGGGTCTTTCAAGCGGCTGTTAAAGCTCTTCTTCTTTAAAAATAAGATGCTGACCGCTCTTATGCTGTTCAGTATTGTTATTTCAGCGGTTGCTACAGCGCTGGGACCGCAGTATCTGGGGTATGCAACGGATTCCATTGTACAGGATATGTCAAACCCGGTAAGCAGTAACATTCACTGGGACCGGTTTTTCTTCTGGGCAGGGATATCGAGTGTGATTTTTCTGATCCAGTTCGTATCGAAATGGCTGTCCGCATGGTTTTCCACACGGATCATCTCTGATACGGCGAAAGAATTGCGCAGTCAGGTAGAGACAAAGCTATGGTCGCTGCCATTAAATTATTTTGATACAAACAGTCACGGAGATATCATGAGCCGGACCACAAATGATATTGATAATGTGGTCACGACTCTGAATTCTTCCGGTGCAGATACGATTTACAGTATTTTCCAGCTGGTCGGGATGATTGTCATGATGACTGCAATTAACTGGAGGCTGGCATTGATCACTGTGATCATTATTCCGGTCTCGGGCTGGATTGTGACCCTGATTTCCAGGTTTGTGCGTAAGGAATATCAGAAGCAGTGGTATTATACCGGAATGATTAACAGTAATGTGGAAGAGAGTGTGAACGGACACAATATTGTGAAGCTTTATGGTCAGGAAGAGAAGTTCGTGGAAGCTTTCAGGAAGCAGAATCGTCTGCTGTATGAATCTTCCTTCAAAGCTATGGCCGTATCGAACCTGATTCAACCATTGTCCCGGTTCTTTACGAATCTGAATTATGTGATTGTGGCATTGGGAGGTGCTTTACGGGTAATATCCGGACAGATGACGGTCGGAGATGTGCAGGCATTTATTCAGTATACCAGACAGTTTCAGACACCCTTTTCCAAGCTGTCCCAGGCGTATTCTTCACTGCAGTCCGGAATAGCGTCTCTTGACCGGATCTATGAGCTGTTAGATAGTGAAGATCAGGCTGAAGAAAAACCGGAAGCCAGAGAGAGCTACCGGTTGCAGGGAAAGATCGATTTCCGGGATGTGAGCTTTTCTTATGTACCTGAGAGGAAGCTGATTGAACATATGAACCTTGTTGTAGAACCGGGCCAGATGGTCGCTATTGTTGGAGGAACTGGTGCCGGCAAGACAACACTTGTAAATCTGATCGAACGATTTTATGAAGTAAACATTGGAGAAATTATTTTTGATGACAAAGTAGAAATTCACGACCTTACAAGAGCATGCCTGCGGGAGAACATTGCAATGGTTCTGCAGGACACCTGGGTGTATAAAGGAACGATCGGAGACAATCTGAAATATGGTTTGAAACGGGAAATCACGGAAGAAGAATTCCGGAATGCATGCCGGGAGACCTTCGTGGATCAGTTTGTAAGTACACTGCCTGATGGTTATCAGACTGTAATTTCCAATGAAATGTCAAGCCTTTCTGCCGGAGAAAAGCAGTTGTTGACGATCTGCAGGGCATTTCTTGTGAAACCGAATATTCTCATTTTGGATGAGGCAACAAGTTCTGTAGATACCAGAACCGAAGCCATGATTGATCAGGCACTTGATAAGCTGCGGGAGGGACGGACAAGCTTTGTCATTGCCCACCGTCTGTCCACAATTCGCAATGCAGACGTAATCCTGGTTATGGAGAACGGGCATATCGTGGAGCAGGGCAGCCACAAAGAGCTATTAGCACAAAACGGAGCCTATGCCAGATTATATCAGGCACAGTTTGAATCATAGAAAATAGGCGGAGGAAGAGATTATGCGTATTGTATTTTATAGTGCGTCAACATCAGCACATTCCAATTCATCAACAAAAACAACCTACCAGCCGTTCCGGGCAGATACCTGGGATGAAATGGACCGGCTTTATCCGGACTGCGAATTTGTTGTAGCAGGACCCCTGAATGGTTCTTACATTTTTGACGTGGCAGATGGGGAAATCTGCAAAAAACCTGAGAAGGTGAAATACGTGCTTTTGGAGAGTGGAATGAGTGCGGAGGATACGGCAGAGCTGATTGCACAGCAGAGACCGGATATTGCTGTAGCAATTGCATCGGGAGCCGTTCCCTTTGACTGGGTACCGATCAAGACCGCTCTCATTGCTGAGGAATTACAGAAAAGAGGAATTGCAACCATTGCCAATAATACGCTGGTGTCAGTGGCAGCATTTGATAAGTGGCGTAGTAATATCATGTTCCGCAGCTTTGTCAAAGCGGCAAAGGGAATCTATATTCACCATGAGCTGTTTCTTGCGGAGAAGAAGAATCCGGGTGTCAGTGTAAATGTATATAAGGAATATGTTTTTTATCGGATTAAGGAAATAAACTTTCCGGTCATTGTGAAGGATACATTAGGTGCAGGGTCAATCGGAGTGGAAATCATGAACTCCTATGAGGAAGTAGAGAGCTTTCTTAATTCCGATCGGAACAATTCAGATATAATGGTGGAAGAACTGATTCAGGGAGAACAGTTCGGAACGGAAATTCATGGTGTAGAGGGACGTTACAGTGTCCTTCCGCCGATCGCCTTTTCTGTAACAAAAGAGGGCATTACAGATCCGTTAAGCTCTGTAAAATTTGGTCCGGTGACGGATCCTTCCTATCATTTTGAAAAGGTACAGGAAGAACTGCTTAATATGGCACAGAGTTTGAAATTTGAAGGAACGGTGCAGGTCGATCTGGTTTACCGGGCAGGAGAATGGTATATTATCGAAATTAATCCAAGATGGTCCGGAATGACAACAACAACGGCTGCCATGGAGGGAAGAAATCCACTATCTATTTTTGTGGACAGCATACTCGGAACTGACAAAAATTACAGTATGAAACGGAACCTGAAATATGCATTGAACTTTAAGATGAAAGCAAGGTCGCAGGAGGATCTGATCCGATTATATGGGAATCCGCATGTGGATTATATTATGCAGCTGGAAACCTCAGTGGCAGGTATGGAGAAGATCAACTATTGCGAGGTTGTTATCAGCACCGATCAGGAAAAAGAAGATATTATGAATATCCTGAATGAACTGGAAGAGGAATTCCCGGGGCTTGTTTCCGATGATGTGAAAGCAAATGCCGGAGAGCTTGTTGCAAAATATCAATGAGAATTCTGCGGTCGATAAGACCGCCGTTTTCTGCTGTTTGCAGAAATTAAAACCATTTTGCAGCGTATTGCTGTAATTGTTCCTGGACATCCCGGTAGCTGTATTTGCTGACCGGGATTATTTCCTGATTATTCAGTGTGATTTCAAAGCGTCTGATTGAACGGACAGCATACAGAGAAACAATGTAGCATCTGTGACATTGCACGAAGATATCTTTCGGCAGAATTTCACGGACTGCAGAAAGGGATTTATATATCTTCGTGACAGTACCATCCTGAAGATGAATCTGCAATTCTTTATTGATTATTTCAATATAGGTAATATCCTTGATATGAAAGGATACAGTTCTGGACGGAGTGTCGATTATAATGGATTTCGGAATCAGATGTCGGATTGCACGGGTTAGTGCTTCTGCAAGTTTTTGACGGCTGACCGGCTTGAGGATATAACCTACAGGTTCAGCAGAATATGCATCGAATACAAATTCCTTACTGCTGGAAATGAAGATAACGGGAATTTGTTTTCCAGTGTCATGGAGACATTCTGCAAAGCTGATCCCATTGTTTTCACCCAGCATAATATCAAGAATCAGAATGTCACAGCTTTTAGGAGTATTCTGCAATGTATTTTTTAATTCTGAAATAGAAGTATATTTTCGAATCTCGCAGGATTCTCCCATGGATGCTAAAATATCGATGATCATTTCAGATATCTGTGTTAAAAAAATCGGTTCATCATCACAGATGACAATATGGTACATAGTGAAAGCCTCCTATTATTCGTTATTTTCGTCAAGACAAAGCGTTGTTGTTACAGCAAAAAAGCCACCACGTACCTGTACGTTCAGTATACCATTGTATTTTTCGGCGATTCCATTGATGATCTTAAGACCGTAACCGTGTCTGTCACTGTTCTTTTTACTGGATTTATATTTTCCATTCGTGATTCTCAAGTTATCCTCATTGCAGGAGTTTTCACATTTAATAAACAGAAAATTTCCCTTTGAATGGAGATTCAGCTGGATGATCCGCTGTCCTTCAGAAACCTTCTGACACCCTTCTACTGCATTTTCCAATATATTTGTCAACATCCGGCACAAATCAATGTCTTCCATGTTGAGTTTTCTGCCAATGATAATACTGTACTCCACTATGGCTTTATAACGGCTGGCACGTTCTGCAAATTCTAAAAGGATGGAATTGACCAGAACATTGGCTGTGTAGGTGACAAAAGGAAGCTGTTCGGCTTCTTCAGTAAATTTCTGCGTATATTGTCTGGCACCTGCATAGTCCTCCTGTTTAAGATAGGCGGACAGGGCATTCATATGATGCCGGATCTCATGGTGCATTTCCAGAATATGTTCATTGTTTTCTGCCTGATTCCGGTAGCTTTCCAGTATCCGCTCGGAAATTCTCTGTTCTTCCTGTTTGCTGCGGATGTATTCCATGACACTAAAGAATACGGCATATACTATGAAAGCAAATACTGCAAACAATACAAACATAGCATGGACAACCATATTGGTGGAAAGATTTATTATGCTTGAGAATTGTGCAATGCTGGCAATTAGAATAAACAAAGCAGGGAGGGAGCAGAGAATCTTCCAGATACGTGATTCCAGATCAGCGTTGATCATAGTACGGATTCGCTCCATCAGCATGAGAAATGGTTTCGCAAGAAGCAGATTTATGATAAGTGTGAGAATCAGTGCAAGGGGCGGATACATAAAATGATCGGACGGAAACCGGAAAGTACGGTGCAAAAAAGTAACAGTACTTGTGACAAAGAATCCGTAGCTCATTACAACAAAAAATACAAACAGTTTTTCTACTGTTTTTGCCTGGATGATAAAGCAGTACAACATTCCGAACAGTAACAAGGCAATATAAAAAATAGCATTCGAGATCAGCTCTTTGTAATCACCGCCGATGTTGAACTGTGCGATAAGAGAAAACGGAATGACCATTACAAAAAAAATGGACAGTGCCATGCGCATTGCCTTTTTTGTGCTTAGGCGGAAACGATCCCGGAATGTATACAAACAGAAAAATGCATAAGGAAAAATCTGAAGAGAAAATCCGCAGAAATAACGCAATGCTATCATAAAAACCTCCTGTCATAAAAATAGATAATGGTCAGGTTACCTATTAAAAACAAGTATACCATTGGCAGAAGGCAAAATCAAATCATATGAAGGTCTTTTCACACCATATTTTGACTATTCACGCAAAAATATAGACAGGAAAGTCAAATTCAAATAACATAAATAATACAGATACAGAAAACTGTCAAAATGAGGAGAGCTTTTGATACGGTATAATGCCCGAAAGCTCGCTCTTACTGGCATCGTAAAGGAAAAAATATAAGAAAAGGAGACTAAAAAATGAAGAAAAGAATGATTATTGTGACGGCAATGATTATGGGAACTCTGGGAGCAGAATGTGTGAGTGTTCAGGCATCGGATACGTTACCTGAACTGACAAAAGACAATGCACTGGAACAGATGATGAAAGCAGGAGAAACAGACAGTCTTGTAAGCAATCATAAAAGCTATGAAGCTACCTGTGAATATATACTGCAGAATACAAAGGTATATGACTATGAAGATTCTGAAGTGATGTATGTAGAGATGTATGGTACTACCCAGATGCTCTATAAAGATGGCGAATTAAAATACGGAAAAGAAGGAGATGAGTATCTCTCCTGTCTGTATATTGATGAAGCAGATGGAAATGCAGATGATCTTATAAGCTTTTACACAGATGAAACCATAGAGGAAGAAGTGACGGATCTGAAGGAAGATGGTGATACGATCATTATACAGACAAAGGTACCTGAAGAACTTACGCAGAGCACATTGAATTCTCAGGGAGATGGAGAATCCTACACAGAGGGAGACTGGATTTCTATGGAATATGTGGTTGCTTCGGATGATTACAGACCACTGAAACATACTCAGATTCTGAATCATAAGGACGGCACTTCGGAAGAAGCTTCGAAGATGGAATTCTCCTACGGCGTGGACAGGCCTGAGGATGTAGCAGATCTCTGTGAAAAGTACGAAGAAGCAGAAAAAGCAGAAGGTGATGTACGTAATGTGACAGTTACTGCAGCTCCTGGTACAGAGCAGGAAAAGGATTATACAATCACGGTTCCAGCAGATAATCATGTATGGATCATGCTTCATGACGATAATTCTTATTACATTATGTATACAGATAAGGAGTGTAAAGAACTGTACGAGCCAGAGGAAGATGTGAAAGAAGACACACATCTCTATGCAGAGATTGAGTCTTATGAAGAGGCGGAGGATGAAGTATGAGGAGTTTGAGCGTATTTATCAGGAATATTATCTGAAAATTTTGACATTTATACATAAAAGAGTTCCTGATCTGTATGAAGCGGAAGAACTGACTGGAGATGTATTTCTGTCTTTTTACAGAAATATGGACAGTTATGATGAAGAAAAAGGTAGTATAGCTACCTGGTTGTATGCAATCACAGCAAACCGCCTGAAAAACTATTATAGGGATAAAAAGACTCATTATTCTCTGGAAATCCTGAAGCAGCAGACAATTCCCCGGGAAAAAATGCCGGAAGAGATTGTGGCAAAGATTATGAGAGAAGAGACATTAAGAAAAAGTCTGGAGCAGCTTTCTGACAGAGAACGGGAAATTCTTCTGGGAAGATTTTATTATCAGAAAAGTTCCACAGAGCTTGGCGGGCAGATGAATTTATCACCGGGAAATGTAAGGATGATACAGAAACGTGCTCTGGAGAAGTTGCGAATGATTATGGAAAAACAGGGGGAATAGGCGTTCAGGCTACAGAGACTCTGCCTGAACTGACTGGGGATAATGCATTGTAATAGATTATGAAAGCCGGATGACATATTTCAGATATGAGATATTTGCATATGGGTAGTTTGAAGAGGAGGGAATTGTATATGTGGACAAGGAGAGAATTGAAAGAGTGTGCCAAACAGCTTTTAAAGATAAATTATTGGAAAGCAGTTCTGGCAGGAGTTATATTATCCCTGATTGGAGGTTCAGGAGTGGTCTCGGTAGTAGAAAGGTCTTCTTCCGGAAGTTTTGATGAAGTGATAGGCGCAGTAGAAACTGATGATTTTGGCCTTGTTTTAGGAATTGCACTTGGAATTGTGGCAGTTGCGTTGCTTGTTAACTTTATTATGACGATTTTGATTTGGAATCCTCTGGAGGTGGGATGTAAAAAGCTGTTTATTCAATGTGAATACGGAACAGCGGAGACGAGATGTATCTGGTCGGTGATCAACAGGAGAGATGGAAAGAATGTTGGCTGGATTATGTTTTTGCGGACATTGTTTGTAAGCTTATGGAGTCTTTTGTTTATAATTCCGGGAATTATAAAACAGTATGAGTATATGATGATTCCGTTTTTGTTGGCAGAGAATCCACAGATGAATCGAAAAGAAGCTTTTGAAAAGAGCCGTCAGATGATGAAGGGAAATAAGTGGGCTGCATTTGTATTAGATCTGTCTTTTATAGGATGGAGCCTTCTGGGAATTATAACATTCGGGTTGGTTAATATATTCTTTGCCGGACCATATCAGTATTTAACACAGTCACAGCTTTATTTTCGCCTGAAAGAACAGCAGAAAGAGGAAAGCTATGGATATTGAGTATTTATTGTACCTGCAACAATTTCGCGAAACGGTTGGCAGTATTCTGACACCGCTTATGAATGCAGTAACAAAGCTGTCCGCAGGATTTTTACCTATTGCAATGATGTGTATGATTTACTGGGCATTTGACCGGAAGGCGGGACGAAAAATCCTGGCAGGACTTGGGGGCGGTCTGTTTATCAACGGATTTTTAAAGCTTACTTTCTGTGTCTATCGCCCATGGATACGGGATACACGGATTTTACCCTATGGTGATTCTAAAACAGCAGCTACCGGATATTCATTTCCAAGTGGGCATACAACGCGGGCAACGGCTATGTTCGGTGGAAGTGGACTTTGGTTCATGGAAAAAAAGCACAGTGTCGTTGCAGGTCTGTTGTTTGTGCTGGTATTTCTGACTATGTTTTCACGAAATTATCTGGGAGTGCATACTCCGCAGGATGTTCTGGTGGGATTTATATCAACAGCAGTTATGATGTATCTGACCGGGTGGTTGGAATTGTGGAGTGAAAAAGACAAAAAAAGAGACCTCATGATTCTTGTGGCAGGGCTTTTGATCTGTATTGCTGCTGTGCTGTACTATGAATACAAACCATATCCACTTGATTATCTGCCGGATGGATCACTTCTGGTTGATCCTGCTAAAATGCGGGGAGATGCATATGAAGGAGTCGGATTTATTGCATCCTTTGTCATCTGCAGGATACTGGAAAAAAGACAATTAGATTTTGACAGAATTTCGCAAAAGCTAAGGTTGTTTATCAGTATTTTTGCATTAATTCCTTTGTACTGGTGGATAAATACAGGGTGCCCATATATAATAGAAGAAATAAGCCGAAGCCTTGGCAAGTTCCTCAGATTTGGGCTTGGAATCATATATATCATGGTGCTGGTGCCAGGAACGGTGGTACTGGCAGGAACTCTGACTAATCGTGGAAGTGATAAGGTGACCAGAGAAAAACAGGGGCAGCCCTAAGGCTGCCCGGAAGGATTGATATAGTTATTTACGAATAGGACTTCAACGCTTTTTGAATTTCCTCCATATTCATGCCTCGTTTTAACATATTGTTTATCCTCATCTGCTCCCTATATCTGGGATCATCCATAGTAGGACGGCCAAAACCACCGGCAACATTTTCTAATTCTTCTTCAGATAATTCGTTTGTAATGTTCTGTTTGATTTCGCTCATAATAGTTCTCCTTTCCTGTAAGAATTCGAATGCTTCCTATCTGTTTATAAACATCAGAAGAGGATTTGTCACATTATATGAAGAAAAAATTATTTTTATCTAGAGATCTTTGATGCAAAGCGTCAGAGACCAGATACAATAAACAAATGATAAAAATACAGCATCAGTCAGATGATATGATAAACAAATTGCATACTGGAGGATGGAAAAGTGGATAAACAGAGTATATTTAGAAGGGAAAGTCTTGATCGTGTTGAAAACAGAACACAATTTCGAAAGGAGAACAGTTATGTTGAAAAGTAGAGGCGGACGAGAAGAAAATGAGAAACTTCTTCTTTCAGTAAAAGAAACTTGCGGACTTACCGGATTGTCTGAAAGGACAGTGCGAACTTTAATGGCAGAAAATGATTTTACCGTTCGGATTGGGCGAAGAACCCTTGTTCATAAGAAAAAATTTGAGAAATGGCTGGAAAAACAGGAGACTTGAATATTTTTCTGGAACGTGTTAATATTCTGATGTACTTGTGATCTGGTCGGGAAAGGATGAAAACCAGATATTATGAGGTGTTTTATATTATTTTAAACACTGGGATGCGTATTGGAGAACTGGCAGCTCTTATGTGGGAAGACATTGATTTTCATGCACACCGAATCCGCATTTACAAAACACTTAATAAAACTACGATATTTTATGATGATAGTAAGAGAAGAATAAGATGAATACAAATGAAACAAAAAATGAAAATACCGTGCAGAAACCGTGCAGTAACACTTCCAAAAGCGGCGCAAATGTAGATAAATCAAGGGGTTCTGGCAAAAGAATGAACATGTCGCCCATGATGCAGGAATACTGCAAAACAAAAGAAGAATACAAAGACTGCATCTTATTTTATCGTCTCGGGGATTTCTACGAGATGTTTTTTGATGATGCACTTCTGGTATCCAAGGAGCTGGAACTGACGCTCACCGGTAAAGACTGCGGTCTGGAAGAACGTGCTCCTATGTGTGGAATTCCCTTTCATGCAGCTGATACCTATATTAACCGTCTTATTGAACGGGGACATAAAGTTGCAATCTGCGAACAGGTAGAGGATCCGAAAAAAGCAAAAGGACTTGTAAAGCGTGCTGTTATCCGTGTGGTTACTCCCGGAACTACTTTAGATGCAACTTCTTTGGATGAGTCAAAGAACAATTATCTGATGTCAATTGTCTCCATAGCAGACCGCTTTGGTTGTGCAATAGCGGATATTACCACAGGTGACTGTTTCCTTACAGAAGTACCAAATAGCCAGAAACTGGTTGATGAGATCAACAAATTCAGTCCGGCTGAAATCATATGTAATGATTCCTTTTTTATGAGTGGGGTTGACACAGACGATTTGAAAGAACGTCTTGGAATTTGTATTTTTTCCCTGGATGCCTGGTATTTCGATGATGATACCTGCAGAAAAGAATTAAGGGAACATTTTCACGTAACCAATCTGGAAGGCCTTGGAATCAGCGATTATGACAGTGGAATCATAGCTGCCGGAGCGCTGTTTTTGTATCTTAAGGAAACGCAGAAGACTGCACTTTCTCAGATGACTACCATCCGTCCTTATACGGCAGAGCGTTATATGCTGATTGACAGCTCCAGCCGACGAAATCTGGAGTTGGTGGAGACCCTCCGTGAAAAGCAGAAAAGAGGTTCTCTTCTCTGGGTACTGGATAAGACTAAAACAGCCATGGGTGCCCGTACTCTTCGCTCCTTTGTGGAACAGCCACTGATCGATGCAGAAGAGATCAATCGCAGACTGGAAGCTCTTGAAGAGCTGAATGAGAAACCGATGCTCCGCGATGAGATCCGGGAATATCTCAATCCAGTGTATGACCTGGAGCGTCTGGTCAGCCGCATCAGCTTTAAGTCTGCAAATCCAAGAGATATGGTAGCATTTGCGTCCTCTCTGGAAATGATTCCTTATATTAAACAGGTTCTCAAGGACTTTCAGGCACCGATTCTGAAAGAAATCTACGAGGACATGGACAGTCTTGAAGATATTACAGATCTGATCAAGCACGCCATTGTAGATGAACCGCCCCTTGCCCAGAAGGATGGAGGCATTATTCGTGAAGGCTTTAACGAAGATGTGGATAAATTCCGCAGTGCCCGCACAGATGGAAAAAAATGGCTTACAGAGCTGGAAACAAAGGAACGTGAGCGTACCGGAATCAAATCCCTGAAGATCAAATATAACCGTGTATTCGGCTATGCCCTTGAGGTAACCAATACGTTTAAAGAACTGGTGCCGGAGAACTACATCCGTAAACAGACTCTTGCAAATGCAGAACGTTATATTACCGAGGAGTTGAAAAACCTTGAAAATATGATCCTTGGCGCTGAAGATAAACTTTATGCCCTGGAATACGAGCTGTTTTCCAATGTCCGTGATAAAGTTGGCCAGGAAGTGATAAGAATCCAGCGTACAGCCAAGGCAATTGCAGGTCTGGATGTGTTTGCATCCCTGGCGCTTGTTGCTGAGCGCAATCATTATGTACGTCCGAAGGTAAATGAAGGCGGAATTATAGATATCAAAGGTGGTCGTCATCCGGTTGTAGAGCAGATGATCGATAATGATATGTTCATTGCCAACGATACATACCTTGACAATACTAAAAAAAGAGTTTCCATTATTACAGGTCCAAATATGGCAGGTAAATCCACATACATGCGCCAGACTGCGTTGATCGTACTTATGGCACAGATTGGAAGCTTTGTTCCGGCAGATAAGGCTGTAATTGGAATTGTGGACAGAATCTTTACTCGTGTAGGTGCATCAGATGACCTTGCCAGCGGACAGAGTACTTTCATGGTGGAAATGACTGAGGTTGCCAATATCCTTCGAAATGCCACTGCCAAGAGCCTTCTGATCCTGGATGAGATTGGCCGTGGAACCAGTACCTTTGATGGTCTTGCCATTGCCTGGGCAGTGATTGAACATATCAGCAATACAAAGCTCTGTGGAGCCAAGACACTATTTGCCACACATTATCATGAACTGACAGAACTGGAAGGGAAGCTTTCCGGCGTTACCAACTACTGCATTGCAGTTAAGGAAAAAGGTGATGATATTGTTTTTCTCCGTAAGATCGTGAAAGGCGGCGCAGACAAGAGCTATGGAATTCAGGTCGCCAAGCTGGCAGGTGTTCCGGATTCTGTTATTAACCGTGCAAAAGAGCTGGTCGAGGAATTAAGCGATGCAGACATTACTGCTGCTGTAAAAGATCTGGCTTCACCGAAGAAGAAGCCGAAGGTAGAAATGGATATGGCGCAGATGTCATTATTTGACACTGTACAAGACAATGACATTATTGAAGAATTAAAAGGCATTGACATTGGAAATCTGACTCCCATGGAAGCCTTAAATACGTTATACAATCTTCAGAATAAGATAAAGAACAGATGGTAACTGACAGCTGACTTTCATATATGGTGCTGTCACCGGCAGGCGACATGTCCGTATTGTGAACCGAAGCGGTCAACCTGCTTTTATATGGAGAGAAAAACTTGAGAAAAATAGCAGTTTTAGATAAACATACCATTGATAAAATTGCAGCAGGTGAGGTGGTAGAGCGCCCTTCTTCTGTTGTAAAGGAGCTTGTAGAAAATTCCATTGATGCTGGTGCTACTGCTGTAACAGTAGAGATTACAGATGGAGGAAAGAAGCTGATCCGTATTACAGACAACGGAGGGGGAATCGAGGCTGCTCAGGTACCTACGGCATTCTTAAGTCATGCTACCAGCAAAATTGAAAAAGTAGAAGATCTGGAAAACATAGCCTCACTGGGATTTCGTGGTGAGGCTTTATCCAGTATTGCCGCAGTTTCCCAGGTGGAGCTGATCACAAAAACTCCTTCTGCTATCAGCGGCGTGCGTTACGTGATCGAAGGCGGCGTAGAACAAAGCCTTGAGGAAATGGGAGCTCCAGATGGAACTACTTTCCTGGTTCGGAATCTCTTTTACAACACACCGGCCCGGAGCAAGTTCCTGAAATCTGATTCTTCAGAAGCAAATTATATTGGAACTATGATGGAACAGCTTGCTCTTTCCCATCCGGAGATTTCTTTTAAATATATTCAGAACAAACAGGTGAAACTGCATACTTCCGGCAATTATAATGTGAAGGATGTTATTTATAATGTATATGGCCGGGATATGGCGAAAGCACTTCTGGAAGTCTCCTACGAAAATGATTTTATGAAAATTGAGGGATACGCCGGCAAACCGGAGGTTTCCAGAGGAAACCGAAGCTTTGAGAACTACTATGTAAATGGCAGATTTGTGAAAAACAATATTATTACGAAGGCCATTGAGGATGCATATAAGGGCTTTGTCATGCAGCATAAATTTCCTTTTGTGTCATTGCAGATCCAGATGACAGGAAATGATCTGGATGTAAATGTTCATCCCCGGAAACTGGAGGTTCGTTTTGCAAGAGGGGCGGAGGTGTATGATGCCATTTACGAGGCTGTTCACAATGCGCTTCTTCACAGAGAACTGATACCGGTTGTTCCAGTGGGAAAAGAGGAGCGGGAATCAAAGGTGGCAGCAGTAAGCCGCGGAGCAGTTCCGGAGCCATTTGAGAAAAGTCGCAGGACGGAACTTCATTGTGAAGGTGCTGCTGAAAAAGCTGGTCGAAGCAGCGCAGGGAATAATGAAAGCTGCTATTCACAGGCTGCTGAAAAAACAGTTCTAACTGGAAAAACAGCTCTAACTGAAAAAACAGCTCCAACTGGAAAAATAAATTCATCTGGAAGCCTTGTAAACAGCTCTGGCTGTCAGGCCAGCAGTGTGCTTCGTGAGCAGGCAATTTATCAGGCGAAGCCATTTAGCAAGGAAGAGGAAGCTCTTTTTGCAGGAACTTTAAAAGAGGCTGCGGAGGCAGATAAAAGAGCGGATGAAAAAGCAGAAGAAAAAGCAGAAGAAAAAGCGGATAAAAGTGCAGATGAAAAAGCGGCAGAAGATAACATATCGGTTGAGAGAATGAATGAAGCCGATAATCAGGCAGAGACTGCTGTATCCGTAAACTATGAGATACCAGATAAATCTGAGCCTGGACAGAGTGATCCAGGTACAGAATATCCATCCGTTGGGGGAAAGCAGCTTGAGCTTTTTCAGGAGAAACTTCTGGCACCAGAATCCCGAAACCGCCATAAGCTGATTGGCCAGTTGTTTGACACCTACTGGCTGGTGGAATTTGAAAACCAGTTTTACATTATCGACCAGCATGCAGCTCACGAAAAGGTAAATTATGAGCGCTTTGTAAAACGTTTTAAAGAACAGTCCATTGAATCGCAATATCTGAATCCTCCGCTTGTGGTGACCTTGAACATGGATGAACAGGCGAAATTAAAAGCCAACGAAGAATATTTCAGGAAATACGGTTTTGAGATTGAACCCTTTGGTGGAAGGGAATACTGTATCAGTGCAGTTCCGACAAATTTGTACGGATTCCATGAAGAAGAACTCTTTCTGGAAATGCTTGACAATCTGGGAGGAGAAGGTGCAAAGGATGCTTTTGACCTTTTCACAGCAAGACTTGCCACAATGGCATGCAAATCTGCTGTCAAAGGAAATCATCAGATGTCTGCTCTGGAGGCAGATAAGCTGATCGACGAGCTTCTTACTCTGGACAATCCATATAATTGTCCTCATGGCCGTCCCACTATCATTGCGATGACGAAGACTGAAATTGAAAAGAAATTTAAGCGAATTGTGTAATTCAGAAACAGATTGCTGACTTTCTGCAAGAAAGCAGTATAAAAGAAAGCAGGCAAAAAGCTTTTTTCAAGCACGTTTCATGAATGACAGCGCAATATCGTATAAACAGGAGAGATTATGAAAAAACCTCTTATTGTCCTTACCGGTCCCACTGCAGTTGGAAAAACCAGGCTGTCTATTTCCCTGGCAAAAGCCATTGGCGGCGAGATCATATCTGCAGACTCCATGCAGGTTTATAAATATATGGATATTGGCTCCGCGAAGATCATGCCAGAAGAAATGCAGGGAGTTCCCCATTACCTGGTGGATGAGCTGATGCCAGAGGAAGAATTTCACATTGTACGTTTCCAACAGATGGCAAAGGATGCCATGGAAAAGATTTATACCAGGGGACATATTCCCATTCTGGTGGGGGGAACCGGCTTTTATATTCAGGCGGTGACCAGAGACATTGATTTTACCCAGGCCGAGCAGGATGATGGATATCGGGCCGGTCTGGAGGCGCTTGTCCAGGAAAAAGGTGCTGCATATCTTCATCAGATGCTGGCAGAGGTGGATCCCAAAAGCGCCGAAGTGATCCACGAAAACAACACGAAGCGTGTAATCCGCGCACTGGAATTTTATCATCAGAACCATAGCCCTATTTCCGCACACAATGAGGAGCAGCAGGAACGGACCAGCCCCTATAATCTGGCATACTTTGTGCTGAATGCACCACGGGAGCTTTTATATAAACGCATTGATAAGCGGGTGGATGAAATGATGACCAGCGGTCTTGTGGCAGAAGTCCAGAAGCTGAAGGACATGGGCTGTCATAGAGGTATGGTTTCCATGCAAGGCCTTGGATACAAAGAAATCCTGGCCTATCTGGATGGAGAAATGTCGCTGGAAGAGGCTGTGCGGATCTTGAAGCGCGACACCCGGCACTTTGCCAAACGCCAGCTCACCTGGTTCCGCAGAGAGCCGGAAACAGTGTGGGTGAATAAAGATGAGTTCGGGTATAACGAGGATAAAATGCTGGAGTATATGCTGAATGTTTGCCATGAAAAAGGAATAACTGGAGAGTAGTTATTTCAATAATCAGATTTTCCCCAGGGGAATCGCCCGCCTTTGAAAATAACAAAAAATGGAGGAATACCGTCAGACAGACGGAAAGAATTATTATGAAAGAATTATACGAGCAGCTGGGAATTTCTTCCCAGGTTTACGATTTTTGCCATGAAATAGAGGAATCCTTAAAGGAGCGTTTTGAAAAGTTTGACAAAACAGCAGAATATAACCAGATGAAGGTGCTTCTGGCTATGCAGAAAAACCGTGTCAGCGAGGAGTGTTTCGGTTCTTCTTCCGGTTACGGCTACAACGATTACGGTCGTGATACTCTGGAAAAAGTTTATGCGGATACATTCCACACAGAAGCATGTCTGGTGCGTCCGCAGATTGCGTGTGGAACGCATGCCCTGGCCATTGCTCTTTTTGGAAACCTGCGTCCAGGCGACGAAATGCTGGCACCAGCCGGAAAGCCATATGATACTCTTGAAGAGGTGATCGGTATCCGTCCATCCAAGGGCTCCCTGGCAGAATACGGAGTAACTTATCGTCAAGTGGATCTTCTTGAGGATGGAACTTTCGATTATGAAAATATCCGCAAAGCAATCAATGAGAAAACAAAACTGGTTGAGATTCAGCGTTCCAAAGGCTATATGACACGCCCCTCTTTCTCAGTAAAGCAGATTGGCGAGCTGATCGCATTTGTAAAGAGCATTAAGCCTGATGTGATCTGTATGGTAGACAATTGCTACGGCGAATTTGTTGACACGATTGAGCCCAGTGATGTTGGTGCAGATATGGTGGTTGGTTCTTTGATCAAAAACCCGGGCGGCGGACTTGCTCCAATTGGCGGTTACATTGCGGGAACCAAAGAGTGCGTGGAAAATGCTTCTTACCGTATGACCTGTCCGGGACTTGGTGCTGAGGTGGGAGCTTCACTTGGCGTAAACCGCTCCTTCTATCAGGGATTTTTCCTTGCACCGATGGTGACCAAGGGTGCGTTAAAGGGCGCTGTTTTTGCAGCCAATATTTATGAAAAGCTTGGATTTGACGTGGTTCCAAATTCCACAGAGCCAAGGCAGGATATTATTCAGGCAGTGACTTTAAAAAGTCCGGAGCGTCTGATCGCGTTCTGTAAGGGGATTCAGGCTGCTGCCCCGGTTGACAGTTATGTTGATCCGGAGCCATGGGATATGCCAGGTTATGACAGCCAGGTCATTATGGCGGCTGGCGCATTTGTACAGGGCTCTTCTATTGAGCTTTCCGCAGATGGACCTGTGAAAGAGCCATATGCCGTATATTTCCAGGGAGGACTCACCTGGGAGCATGCAAAACTTGGTGTTATGATGTCCTTGCAGAAACTTGTGGAGCAGGATTTGGTAAAATTACCGTGAAATCATGAAAAACATGAATTTTCGTGCAACGCCAGGCGTATAACTGTGAAGCGCTGAACCGTTACCATAAGTTCTTTCAAACAGATGTAAAAAACGGGAGTTTATATGGAGAAAAAACGTGTTATCGTTACAGGCGGCGGGGCGTCCGGGTTGATGGCTGCCATTGCAGCTGCAGAAAACGGGGCCGCTGTAACCATATTGGAACAAAATGAAAAACCAGGCAAAAAGATCTGCGCTACAGGAAACGGCAAATGTAATTTTACCAATATCCAGGTGCCGTCTGATGCATATCGAAGCGAAAATCCAGGCTTTGAACAGGCAGTTCTGAACCAGTTTCCGGTAGAAGACACGGTGAAATTTTTTACCCGGCTTGGAATTTATCCTGTAAATAAAAACGGCGGCTATCTCTATCCTCACAGCGGACAGGCAGCAAGCGTTGCCGAGGTATTGTGTATGGAAGCACGGAATCTTGGGGTAAAGATCAAGACCAACCAAAAAGTACAACGTGTTTTTAAGGAACAGGATATCTGGAAGGTTCAGGTAGAAGGCTGGATATACGAGGGTGAGGCTGTTATTCTTGCCAATGGTTCCAAAGCTTCTGCAATTTCCGGTTCAGATGGCAGCGGTTATGAGCTTGCCGCAGCACTGGGGCACAGGCTTATAGAGCCTCTCCCAGCTTTAACTGCCCTGAAATGCAGGAATACAGGCTTTTCCGGCTGGGCAGGTGTTCGAACAGAAGGCAGAATTACGCTGCTTGTGGATGGGGAAAAAGTCACAGAGGAAACAGGAGAACTACAGCTTACTGATTATGGCGTATCTGGAATTCCGGTGTTTCAGGTCAGCCGATACGGAATCCGTGCACTGAAACAGGGAAAAAATGTGACTCTGATTTTAAATTTTCTGCCAGAATTTTCCCGGGAACAGTTAAAAGCTTTTCTGAAAATACGAAAGGAAAACTGCCCCTATAAAGGAAAAAAAGACTTTTTGACCGGACTTTTCCCGGATAAGCTTGCAAAAGTGCTTTTGTCAGCAAATGATCTGGAAGAAGCAATCAGCAGCTATCCGCTTAAAGTGACTGGTTATCAGTCTTTTGAACAGGCACAGGTGTGCTCAGGCGGCGTTGATACTACGCAGGTTAACGCCCGGACCTTGGAATCCACACGAAATTCAGGCCTATATTTCGCAGGAGAACTATTGGACATTGATGGGAAATGTGGCGGTTACAATCTGCAGTGGGCCTGGTCCAGCGGTTATGTTGCAGGAGTGAATGCCAGCAAAATGTCAGAGCGTGTTTGAAAAAGGAGAATAACATGATTCGAATTACCCAGCTGAAACTTTCAATCAATCATACCCCGGAAGAGTTAAGCCAAAAGATCCGTAAGGAGCTTCGTCTGAAAAATGAAGGCTTCACTTACGAAATAGTGAAGCAGTCACTGGATTGCCGGCATAAAGAGGATAAGAAATTTGTTTATACAGTAGACGTGTCTTTGCAGGATATAAATCAGGAAAACAAGATCTTACGAAAGGTTCATGATAATAACATTATGTCAACCAAGAAAAAGGAATACATATTTCCATCTCCTGGTGAAGAGGAACTGAAATATCCGCCAGTCATTGTAGGAAGCGGACCTGCCGGAATTTTTTGTGCCTGGTATCTGGCAAGGGCAGGTTATCGGCCTCTTGTTCTGGAACGGGGAGAGGAAGCGCATATCCGTCAGAAGACTGTCGAGAATTTCTGGAAAAATGGCATACTGGATCCGGATTCCAATGTGCAGTTTGGTGAAGGTGGGGCTGGTACTTTTTCCGACGGAAAACTAAATACTCTGGTAAAGGACCCTTCAGGAAGAAATCATGAAGTACTGAAGCGTTTCGTGCAGGCGGGTGCACCGTCAGAAATTATCTATCAGCAGAAACCACATCTTGGTACAGACGTGCTGGTTGGTGTGGTGGAGACTCTTCGCCATGAAATTGAGGAAATGGGCGGGGAATTCCAGTTCCGTTCCAAAGTGACAGATCTTTTTTTTGAAAACAGTCAGTTAAAAGAAATTGAGATAAATGGGGAAAAAAGGATTCCTGCCCAGGTATGTGTGCTGGCAGTTGGACACAGCGCAAGAGATTCTTTTTCCATGTTTGAGAAAAAAGGAATCTATATGGAACCAAAATCTTTTGCAGTAGGTGTACGTATGGAACATCCACAGTCCATGATCAATCTGGCTCTTTATGGGGAAGAGGAAAACGAGAAACTTGGAGCAGCTGCTTATAAAGTCACTCACACATGTGAAAATGGCCGTGGTGTTTATTCCTTTTGCATGTGTCCGGGAGGTTATGTGGTGAACGCTTCTTCGGAACCGGAGATGCTTGCTGTAAATGGTATGAGCTATCAGGCCAGGGACAGCCGCAATGCAAACAGTGCGCTGATCGTATCGGTGACTCCGGCTGATTTTCCAGAAGAGGGTCCACTGGGCGGTGTAGCATTCCAGCGCAGTCTGGAACGCGCAGCGTGGAAAGCTGGAAATGGTAAGGTTCCGGCACAGTTGTTTGAAGATTATCAGAATCATAAGCCAAGTACAAGACTTAAAGATGTAGAACCTTGTATTAAGGGTGACTGTGTTCCAGGTGATGTGCGCAGTATTTTTCCAAAAGAGATCGGTGATTCCATAGAAGAGGGTGTTCTTGCCTTTGGAAAAAAAATCAAAGGCTTTGACCGTCCTGATGCAGTGTTGTCCGGCGTGGAAAGCAGAACATCATCTCCGGTGCGTATTGTCCGTGATAAGGATTCCCTGGAAGCAAACTATGAGGGGATTTACCCATGTGGGGAAGGCGCTGGATATGCAGGCGGGATTACTTCTGCTGCTATGGATGGCATAAAAGTAGCGGAAGCTGTTTCTAAAAAGTTTAGAAATTTTTAGGAGAGAGTGTACATCTCTCCTTTTTTATGCTAAAATGAGTCTGCATTGTGAAACACAATGCGGGGAAAACTGTCTTTGTGTCTCGGGGAATAAGAAGAATCTGCTTATTATGGCATGAAGAACAGTCCCATTACTGTTCATTGGCAAAGCTGCGCGAAGTATGCTTTGGGTATGGTGTGAGCAGTATCCTGTCAGTCCTGGAGAACTGCAGGTGAAAGATATGAATGAAATGAAACAGACCATCAGAGAACTGCCGGAGTCGTCACGTCCTTATGAGAAATGTCTGCAGTGGGGACCATCCGTGCTCAGCGACAGCGAGCTTCTGGCAGTGATCCTGAGAAGCGGTGTACAAGGCTGCAATTCTCTTGTACTCGCCAATCAAATCTTAAGTCTTACGAAAGATACCTCCTATCCGGGACTTCTGGGACTTTTACATATGTCCATTCCGGATCTGATGAAGGTGAACGGAATCGGGAAAGTCAAGGCCGTCCAGCTGAAATGTATCGGGGAGCTTTCCAAGCGGATGGCGTCTGCTGTTGCCAGACCAAGACTTTCTTTTAACGAACCCATCACGATAGCAAAATACTATATGGAACGTCTCCGGCACGAAGAGCAGGAAGTATTGATCGTTATGTTGCTGGATGGAAAAAACCATTTTCTTGGTGAGCAGATGCTTTCCCGGGGAACCGTGAATTCAACTCTGATCACTCCAAGGGAGGTTTTTATGGAAGCATTGAAGTTTCACGCTGTAAGTGTGATCCTGGTTCATAACCATCCAAGCGGAGATCCTACGCCCAGTGAATGTGATAAGAAAATTACAGAGCGTATTTACCGGTCTGGGGAGATTCTTGGGGTGAAGCTTCTGGATCACGTTGTGATCGGTGACCAGAGATACATTAGCTTTAAAGAACAGGGAATGATGCCGGAGGAATGATCCGCCGGAAGTGCTGACGCCGTCTGTAAACCAGTGGCGGGTATTTGTTTTTGCAGGGCATAGTAAGGATGAAGGGACAGATATATGCTGTTTGAAAAAACATATGGAATAGACCTTGGAAGCAGTTCCGTCAAGGTCTATTCCATGATTCGAAATAAAAGCTACATTGAGAAGAACATGATTGCGGCCAAGGGCCGCAAAATCATAGCCGTGGGCAACGAAGCGTATGAAATGTTTGAGAAAGCACCCTCTGATATTTCCGTAAGTTCGCCGATGGCTTTTGGTATGATAGCCAATCTGGAACTGCAGGAAATTGTACTTTACAGTATGATGAAAAAAATTGATAAAATTCTGGGAATAGGCTCTGTCATGTACTTTGCAGTTCCTCTGGACATGACTGCTATTGAAAAAAGAGCTTATTATCAGGTGGCGAATGGACATTGGCTGCGGAAGAACAGGGTTTACATGGTAGAGGCTCCTATTGCAGATGCCATAGCTATGGGTGTGGATCTGGAGAACAATGCAGGAAGCATGATCGTAAATATTGGTGCCCAGAGTACGAATTTTTCCATTATTACGGGAGGCCGTATTATCATAAACAAGAAGATTCCAATTGGCGGACGTCAGATGAATGAGGCCGTGTGCAGCGAAGTACGCAAGCGTTATAATCTTCAGATCGGTACCCGTACCGGGAAGCGGCTGAAGCTGGTAATGGGACGGCTTGCAGACCAGCATAAGCAGGCACGTAAGGTTGTAGGAATTGACAGTGTTTCCGGTCTTCCAAGGGAAGAGGTTATTTCTGCCTATGTAGTCAATGCGGGAATCATGAACTGTGTCAATGAGATCGGTGCCCAGATGAAGGTTTTTCTGGAACGTATCCCGCCGCAGATATCCTACCACATTGCGAAAGAAGGCATTTTCCTTACCGGAGGGAGCACCAGAATCCCTCATATAGATACATATCTGGCAAGTTACACAGGCTATTCTTTTAACCTGTCAGATCTTTACGAAACTTCAGCTGTAAAAGGTCTGGAGAAGATCATCCACGACAGAGAACTTCGTAAATGGGCTCAGCCCATCACACAAAGAAAATTATAGTAACTGTGAAGGTACTGAACAGTTATAAATCATAAATTTTTAGGGGTGCCATTTTATGAAAAACCTTAAGAAAAAATTTCGATTTCGCATAAATCTGAAAAGTAAACATTTGCTGGCGATTATGACACTTTTCTGTCTGAGCTGTATTGTGGCTACATTTGCTTCAGGTATTTCCACAGCTCCTTTGCAGGAAACAGCGGGAATTGTCATAGTCCCTTTTGAAAAAAGCATTGAAAAGATCGGCAGTATGGTCCGTTCTATTAGGGACAGTTTCAAGGACAAACAGGATCTGCTTTTTGAAAATGAAGAGCTGAAGGCAGAACTGGACAGTCTGACTACACAGAATAACAAACTGATCCAGGATCAGGGGGAATATCAGAGACTGAAAGAACTTTACAATCTGGATCAGACCTATGAGGACTATCCGAAGGTGGCTGCGACTATCATTTCCAAAGATCCTGGAAACTGGTACGATACCTTTATGATCAACAAAGGTTCTGATGATGGGATAAGGGTCGATAATAATGTGATCGCAGGCAAGGGGCTTGTTGGAATTGTCACAGAAGTTGGTTCCTCCTGGGCTACTGTCCGCTCCATTATTGATGACAGCAGCAGCGTAAGTGCAATGACTGTAAGCACTTCTGATAACTGTATTGTAAACGGAGACCTGGAACTGATTGATGAAGGAAAGCTTCGCTTTGAGCAGCTTTATGATCAGGAGAACAAGGTGACTGTCGGGGAACGTATTGTTACTTCCAATATCAGTGAGAAATTTGTAGAAGGATTGTTTATCGGATATGTAAGCGAAGTGCAGGTAGACAGCAATAATCTGACTAAGACAGGAACCATTGTAACACCTGTGGATTTCCTTCATTTGAAAGATGTATTTGTTATTACTGTGAATAAGCAGGATCTGGTAGACGGAACTGCGCAGGTGGAAGGCAATTCTGACAGCGGCAGTTCTGACAGTACTTCTGGCGACAGCAGTCAGGAGAGTAGCGGCAGTACTGACAGCAGTGCGGCAGACGGACAGGAGGGCGCAGATGAAGGGTAAGATTGTCTATTTTCTTACGATCGTAATATGTTTTCTTCTGCAGTGTACGGTTATGGATCTGATTTCTATTGGCTCTGTAACTCCTAATCTGATGCTGGTTTTCTGTGTATCCATGGGGCTTATGCGCGGGCGCAAAAGCGGCCTTTGGGCAGGATTTTTTTCAGGGCTTTTTGTGGATCTGTTCTTTGGATCAGTATTTGGATTTTATGCTTTGATCTATATGTATATTGGTTATTTAAGTGGATATGCGCACAGGATTTATTACGATGATGATGTGAAGGTTCCTATGTTTCTGACTGCAGTTGCAGATCTTTTATATAATCTGTCTGTTTATGGGCTGCAGTTCCTTTTAAGAGGCAGACTGGGACTTGGGACTTATCTGTACAGGATCATTATCCCGGAAATGTTTTACACGGTATTTATTACCTTGATTGTATACCGGATTTTCCGTTACATAAACTATCACTACATGAACATAACCAGGAAAGAAAGTGAGTCAATTTGGGTACTAAAATAAAACGAATTTTCAAGAAAATCAGTTTAAAACGAACAACAGTCCTGATCTTGGTATTTGTGATAATGTCAGTTGTTCTGGTGCGTAGATTATTTGATCTGCAGATTATTCAGGGAGAGGATTACATCAGCAAATTCCAGGCCAGGACAACCAAAGAGCGTGTGCTCAAGAGCACCCGCGGAAATATTCTGGACAGAAACGGAGATATTCTTGCATCTAATGTGCTATCCTATTCTCTGACGCTGGAAGATAATGGAACTTACACTTCTACAAGGGAGAAGAATCTTACATTAAATGGTGTAGCCTATCAGGTACTTCAGATCCTTCACAGCAACGGAGATGATATTACCCATTCCTTCCATATTGTGGTAGATAAGAATGGAGAGTATGCTTTTGATGTTGTTGAGGGCTTTACCCTGAATCGCTTCCGTGCCGATATTTATGGACAGGCATTGATCGATGATCTGAAAGATGAACAGAAGACGGCGACTGCGGATCAGATGATGGAGTTTCTCACTGGTTCCGAGAAATTTTCTATTGTTCTTAGCGGTGATCGTGCTTATACAGAGGACGAGCTGATCTCCCATGGTCTGCCTCTTACTTTGACCAAGCAGGAAATGCTTGATATTGCAACTATCCGCTACGAACTGAATACCAACAGTTTTAAGAAATACATGCAGGTTACCATTGCTACCAATGTCAGTGAAAAGTCGGTAGCTGCGATCATGGAGAATAAGACCGGACTGCAGGGAATTGATGTGGTTGAGGATTCCATCCGCCAGTATATTGATGATGAAAGCATGGCACCAATCCTTGGCTATACTGGTAAGGCTTCCTCCGAGGAGCTGACAGAGCTTCGGAAACAGAATCCGGATTATTCCAATGATGCGATCGTAGGTAAAGCAGGAATTGAGCAGTATATGGAACTTACCCTTCAGGGAACAGACGGTAAGGAGACGGTTTCTGTTGATAACCTTGGAAAGGTTCTAAAAATTGACGAGGACACCAAAGTAGAGCCGGTTGCAGGAGATGATGTGCAGCTTACTATTGAAACTGACTGGCAATCGGCAATCTATCAGATCCTCAAACAGCGTGTGGCTGGTGTTCTTCTGACGAAAATTGATGCGGCAAAGACTTTTGATTACACGTATGTCACAGATGCCAGTCAGATCCGTATTCCTATTTATGATGTATACAATGCCCTGATTTCCAACAGTGTGATTGATATCACCAAATTCAGCAATGAGGATGCCTCTGACATAGAAAAAAATTTATATGCCAAATTTCAACAAAAGCAGCAGAGAGTTTTTGATACAATAAGCACGAAGCTGAATGGCTCAAACCCGCCAGCCTATAAGGATGAAGATGAAGAAACACAGGAATATTTGTCTTACATCTGTAATGACCTTCTTAGAGACACGCTTGGAATTATTTCCAAAGATGCCATCGATACATCAGATGCTACTTACAAAGCATGGACAACAGATGAAACCATCAGCCTGAAGGATTACCTGACTTATGCCACAAGCCAGGGCTGGATCGACATCAGCAGCTTTTCACCGGAAGGAGAGTATCTGGATTCTGAGGAAATTTATCAGGCACTGACAGAATATATTATTGACTATCTCAGTACGGATACTGGATTTTCCAAGCTCCTTTACAAATATATGCTGCAGGAAGATACAATTTCCGGACAGGAAATCTGCCTGGTGCTTTATGAGCAGGGAGTCCTTGACAAAAATGATGATGATTATGAGAATCTGGCTTCCGGAGCAATGGGAGCTTATGATTTTATGATCAATAAGATATACACTCTGGAGATAGAGCCTGCACAGCTGGCATTAATGCCATGCTCAGCGTCCGCTGTAGTTGTAGATGTAAAGACTGGAGATGTGGTTGCACTTGTTTCCTATCCCGGATATGACAATAATCGTCTGACCAATGATATGGATACAGATTATTACGCAAAGCTGGCACTTGACCAGTCCAGTCCGTTCTTCAATAAAGCGACCCAGCAAACCACTGCACCAGGTTCCACACTGAAGCTTCTTTCAACAATTGCAGGAATGGAAGAAGGAATTATTGACGAAGGTACATATATTGAATGTACCGGAACTTTTGACTATGTAGATCCGCCTATTAATTGCTGGTATAAGAATGGTCATGGAAGTCTGGATATCCGTACTGCAATCGAGCAGTCCTGTAACTATTTCTTTAACATGATCGGTTTTCAGCTAGGAAAAGTTGGGGATAATGAGTTCTCCGAGGTGCAGAGTCTGAATAAGCTTCAGGAATATGCCTCTTTGATCGGTCTGGACCGGAAGACTGGAATCGAGCTTTCAGAGGCAACTCCGAAGGTTTCCGATGCCAAAGCAGTTCCATCTTATATGGGACAGGGAAATAACCTGTTTACCACATCAGAACTGGCTCGTTATGCTACTGTTATGGCTACTTCCGGAAATGTATTTAAACTGACCCTTCTGGACAAAGTAATGAACCCGAAGGGAGAAGTGATCCAGGAGTATGAGCCGGAAATTGAGGATGTGGTAAATATATCTTCAAATATCTGGGATGTGATCCATGATGGTATGCGTCGTGTGATCCAGACTCATTCCCAGTTTGATGGTCTTGGAGTAGAAGTGGCAGGTAAAACCGGTACAGCAGAGCTGGATCTTCGTCATCCAAACCATGGTCTGTTTATCGGTTATGCGCCGGCCTCTGATCCGGAGTATGCAGTGGCAATCCGTATTGCCAATGGTTACAGCTCCGGTAATGCATGTCTGATTGCTAATGATATTTTTAAATATATGTACAATCTTGCAGATAAAGATTCTATTCTCACAGGTATTGCTTCTACAGATACCAGTGATACATCGAATGACTAAAAACGATTTTGCTGCTGTTCATAGTCTGATCAGCAGTACTGGATATGCCTGCCGGGAGTGTTCCGGCAGGCATATCCATAAGAGAAATACCAGGATTTTGGAACATTTTGTTTAGGAGGAATCAGAAGAAATGGGTGAAGTCATTGTCATTACATCCGGAAAAGGCGGTGTAGGAAAAACCACTACAGTTGCCAATATAGGAACTGGTCTGGCTATGATGGGAAAGAAAACCGTGGTTGTGGATACGGATATTGGTCTTCGTAATCTGGATGTTGTGCTTGGGTTGGAGAACCGGATCGTGTATAATCTGGTAGATGTGGTGAATGGAAGCTGCCGTCTGAAACAGGCTCTGATCAAAGACAAGCGCCATCCGGAGCTCTATCTGCTGCCATCTGCGCAAACCAAGGATAAAACTGCCGTATCACCGGAACAGATGATCAAACTGACGGATGATCTGCGAGAAGAGTTTGATTATATATTGCTGGATTGTCCGGCTGGAATTGAGCAGGGATTTAAGAATGCCATTGCAGGTGCAGATAAAGCTCTTGTAGTGACGACACCGGAGGTATCTGCAATTCGCGATGCGGATCGTATCATTGGGCTTTTGGAAGCAAATGATCTGCGGGATATCCATCTGATCATCAACCGTCTTCGTCCTGACATGATCGCCAGGGGAGATATGATGTCTGTGGATGATGTGACAGAGATTCTGGCTGTAGATCTGATTGGAACTCTTTTAGATGACGAACAGATTGTGATAGCAACCAATCAGGGTGAGCCTCTTTCTGGTAAAAATTCTCAGGCGGAGGAGGAATACCAAAATATTTGCAAACGGCTTATGGGAGAGGAAGTTCCCTTTGCAGAACTCAGACAGAAGAAAGGTATGTTTTCAAGACTGTTTAAAAGACATTGATATTCAGGTAATAATTAGTTACGCAAAATAGCATGTTGGTTGTTTGTAATAATGTTATGTCAACTAATGCTCTGGAATGGAGGGATTTTGCATGAAGACCTTTTTAAATGAAAGAAGGCGTTCAGCAGGATATGCTCGCGACAGGATGAAACTTCTTCTTATCTCAGAACGCATAGAATGCTCTCCACAGATGATGAAAATGTTAAAAAGTGACCTGGTACATACAGTAAAGAAGTATGTGACCATAGAGGAAACTAAAGTGAAAATACAGATATCACAGGAACCGCCTGTTTTAATGGCGTATATTCCTGTGTTGACGAAAAAGGACAGATAAATTTATGATTAAACAGTATAAGCTACGTTTTTACAATTTTAAACTAGTGATCCTTCTGACTGCGATCAGTCTGTTTGGAGTGCAGCTGGTAGCAAGTGCGTCTCCAGATCTTCGAAACAAACAGCTTTTGGGCGTTGTGATGGGGCTTGTGTTGCTGGTGATCTTATCGTTAATGGATTATTCCTGGATATTGAATTTCCAGTGGATCATGTATGGTTTTAATCTGCTTATGCTTATTGGTGTACGATTGTTCGGAAGTGAGGCAGGAGGTGCGTCCAGATGGCTGGATATCGGTGGTTTCCGTTTTCAGCCTACCGAGCTTTCCAAGGTTATTATTATTCTGTTTTTTGCCAAGTTTTTTATGGATCATGAAGATGATATCAATACTTTCAGGGTGTTGGCAGAATCAGTGCTCCTTCTGGCTGTTCCATTGGCTCTTATTTATGCACAGCCGGATATGAAAAATACCATTACGGTAACCATTATTTTCTGTATTCTGCTGTATATAGCAGGACTGAGTTACAAGATCATCGGAGGTGCGATTCTGATCGCGGTTCCCCTTTTGATCATATTTTTGTCCATTGTTGTACAGCCGGATCAGACCCTGATCAAGGATTATCAGAGAACGCGTATTATGTCTTTCCTTTACCCGGAAAACGAGGAATACCAGGAGGATATTGAACAGCAGAATAACTCGAAGACGGCGATTGCCTCCGGAGAACTGGTTGGAAAAAAACTTACCGGGGATGACCAGGTTTCTTCTGTAAATGCTGGAAACTTTGTTGCAGAGAACCAGACTGACTTTATCTTCGCGGTTGCCGGAGAGGAGTATGGATTTATAGGATGTACAACTTTGGTCGTATTATTGTTGTTGATTTCAGTTGAATGTATCAGGATGAGCCTTAGGGCAAAGGATCTGGCCGGGAAGATTATCTGCTGCGGAATTGGAAGTGTCGTAGCTATACAGAGTTTTTTAAATATCTGCGTTGCTACTGGACTGGCACCTAATACTGGTACGCCTCTTCCTTTTGTAAGTTATGGTCTGACTTCCCTGGTCAGCTTGTTTATTGGTATGGGGCTTGTGATGAATGTAGGTCTGCAGAGCAGTACTTATAATAAAGAACTTAAGAGAAAAGAAATTGATAAGAAAGAGGAATATTTATGACAGCCGCAAAAAAGAAGAACTCAAGACGTAAACAGGCAAGATTTCGAAGTTCCAGAAGAAAGAGGATCAGAAATACTGTTCTTTTGCTGTTTCTTTTGGTTGTGCTTGGCGGTACTGGGATCGGTGCAATTTATGTTCTACGAAATGGAACTGTTTTTGATAAGCTGGAGGAGGCATATGTAGCTTCCAGAGAGTTTTCTGGTGGAATTACAGACTTAGACAGCCTGAGAACTGATGGTTTTGCCAAGAATCTGTGTGTGGTCGTATCAGATGTTCCTATGGATGGTGTTTCCCTTGGGGAAAATCAGAAAGGACTTCTTCTGGATCTGGATGACAGAAAGGTGCTTTATTCCAAACAGGCACTTCAAAAGGTATACCCGGCAAGTATCACCAAGATCATGACAGCTATGCTGGCACTGAAATATGGAAATATGGATGATGTAGTAACCATTACACAGGAGAATCTGAATCTGGAGGAGGGTTCACAGGTTTGCGGCTTTTGGGCAGGTGACCAGGTGACTCTTGATCAGCTTCTTCATTGTCTGTTGGTTTATTCGGGTAATGATGCAGCAGCGGCTATTGCAGAGCATGTGGGTGGTTCTACAGAGGGGTTTGTGGAGATGATGAACAGTTATGCCAGGGAACTTGGCTGTACCGGAACTCATTTTACCAATCCTCATGGTCTGCAGGACGAAAACCATTATACCACTCCCTATGATATCTATCTGATGCTAAAGGAAGCTTTGAATTATCCGGAGTTTACTCAGATCACACAGTCCGGATCTTATACCGTAGAATATACTCATGCGGACGGAAGCAGTGCAAGTACCACATTACTTGCCACAGACCATTATCTCACAGGAGAAGCTACCCCTCCTAAGAATGTGACTATTCTAGGTGGAAAGACAGGTACTACGGACAATGCAGGCAACTGTCTGGCGTTGCTGAGCCAGAATGCTTATGGAAAGCCGTACATTTCCATTGTAATGGGTGCCTCCACAAAAGACGAGCTTTATGAGCAGATGTCGTCCCTTTTGCAGAATATAAACTAGTCAGTCTGTTTATGAATCGTAGCCACAATTGAGAAAAATAGACAGAAATATTAAAAAAACTCTTGAAAATTTAGAAAAATTATACTATAATATGAAACATATTAAACAAGGTTTTGGTAAAAATTTAATATCATATTGTCTAAGGAGGAAAACATCATGGTTGAACTGATCGTAGGAAAGAAAGGCAAAGGCAAAACAAAAGTGCTCTTAGACAGAGTAAACGGTGCGGTGAAAGAAGCCAACGGAAGCATTGTTTACCTTGACAAGAGTACCAAACATATGTATGAGCTTAACAATAAGGTACGTCTTATCGACGTCTCCTCTTATCCATTGAAGAATGCAGATGAATTCGTAGGTTTCATCTGTGGTATTATTTCTCAGGATCATGATCTTGAGCAGATTTATCTGGACAGTTTCCTCAAGGTTTCCAAGTTGGAAGACGCTGATGTTACAGATACACTTGATCAGCTGGACAAGATCGGTGAGAAATATGGAATTTCAATAGTTGTAAGTATTTCGCTTGACAAAGAAGAGATTCCGGAAGCATTACAGGATAAGATTGCAGTAGCATTATAATCTCGGATAATATGATATTGCAGCTATAAATTCAGTAAAACCAAATTAGAGGTACATAAGGACATGACTCGACTGTGGGTCATGTCCTTTTTTGAGCTGCGCCTTAGAGCGTGTTTGAAAAATCATTCCTACAATCTGCACGCTCCACTTTGAGGGAGATTTTGCAGAAAGTTTTGAATTGATTTACAATAATAATATTATGTGAATTAAATGCGGTGATTACAACAATTGTACGTGTGAAGCAGATGTTAATCTTCACGCAGCTTTACAGCAGTGGCTGCCTGACGCCGTCTGGAATCGTCTAAGGCTGCATAATGCTTCTTGGTAGTATTCACGTCCTTATGGCCTAAAACGTCCGCTACAAGGTAAATATCGCCTGTTTCCTGGTAGAGGGCGGTGCCGTAGGTACTGCGGAGTTTATGAGGGGTGATTTTCTTGGTGGTGGTAACCTGGCGGGCATATTTTTTGACCAGGTTTTCAACGGCCTGGACACCAATTCGTTTGCGCTGGGTAGAGTAGAAGAGAGCGTGTTCGTGGCCTTCTACAGGAATAATGTTCTTGCGTACTTCCAGGTAGTTTTTCAGAGCTTTTTCTACTTCAGGACCGAAATATACAACCATTTCATTTCCACCTTTTCGAGTAACCTTGATTCCATTGTTTTTGAAATCTACGTCTTCTATGTCAAGACCTACACATTCAGAAACACGAACACCTGTTCCAAGCAGAAGAGTAACGAGAGCGAGGTCACGGTCTTTGTTTTTTTCATAATATACCTTTTTCTGACCGGTAAGGTCGTCCCCGCCGTGCTCAATATAATCCAGCAGCAAGGCAACTTCATCAGCTTCCAGGCGAATGATACTTTTCTGATGAATCTTTGGAACGTCCACAAGGACGGTAGGATTTGTGTGAATCATTTCACGTTTAAAATAATATGCATAAAAACTTCGCAATGAGGACATTTTTCGCTTCAGACCACGTTCGCCATTGGTTTCCGTTTTATCCCCGGCCTGGTAAACTTTCAGATATTCTTCATATTCTTCAAGATCAACAGCTGTGATCTGATCCAGGACATCCACTGTAAAGGCATCTATAGACCAGTCCCTGAAGGCTGGATTTTGTTCCAGAAGAAACTGGAAGAAAATGCGGATGTCATATGCATAGGAAATTCTGGTTTTAGTTGTGGTACGAGGTTCAATGGCACGAAAGAAATCCTTGCAAAATGGCGGCAAGGTTTTTAGAACATCACGAAGCCGCAAGGTATTTTCGACGTCAGTCTGTTCGTGGTAGGTGACTTTTTTATCCATGAAAGATTCTCCTTTAGAAGTAATAATGATACCAATCTATATGAAAAACTCGGGTTTGTCGTATAGATCTAGATGAGGGGTATAACGCCGAATCAGCCACTTCTTCTGGCTGTTTTCGGCGTTTTTCAGAATTTCATTAAATGTTAAAATATAATTGATGGTTCGACTGCATTCATTATGCAGTTACAGACGATTCTGAACATCTGGCGCACCGGTTTCAATAAAGCTTGGCCGGTTTCGTTACAATTGCTGTTAATTTTACATGATCGATTCGTCCAACATCACTGTAAACGGTCCATCGTTTTCCAGTGAAATTTTCATATCAGCGCCAAAAATACCATGCTGAACAACTGGAACAACTTTTGCAGCTTCCTTTAGCATGTATTCATAAAGTTCATTTGCCTGTTCTGGCGCACCGGCTTCAATAAAGCTTGGCCGGTTTCCTTTTTTGCAGTTGGCATATAACGTGAATTGCGAAACCATCAAAAGCTCCCCATTTACATCTGCCAGGGAAAGGTTTGTTTTGCCATTTTCATCTTCAAAAATTCGAAGTCCTAGCATTTTTTTCATATATTTGTCTGCAATTTCCCTGGTATCATTCTGACCTATGCCGACCAGTACAAGAAAGCCCTTCCCAATATTTCCGATAACTTCACCATCTACTTTTACGCTTGCATGATTTACACGTTGTATTAAAAGCCGCATGTTAATTTCCGTCCTTTTTACTGTTTTGTTTCTGTCTGTACTCTTCTATCAATTGTCTGACTTTTTGATAAATTATCACAGAATATTTTTTTATAAGGATCCAGATTGTAGTCAGGATTTTCTGGATCGTTTTTAACAAAGTAAGGGTAAATTTCAACATTGCAGTGCGTCTGGGTGTCTCTCTCTTCTTCGGCTCTTCTGCCGGGAAAAGAACGGGTTCATGTGTTTCCGGATCCAGACAGTCAATGTTGGTGTATTTTTGCTCCTCATCTGGAACCTGCTTATAGATCAGGCTGATATGGACAAGCCTGCCAAGTGCCGCGTAAAGCACTGCAAAAACAGGAACGCCAATGATCATACCTGGGATTCCAAAGATTCCACCGCCAATAAGGATGGCGACAATGACCAGAAAACTGGAAAGTCCTGTGGAATCACCAAGAATCTTCGGTCCAAGAATATTGCCGTCAAACTGCTGGAGAACAAGAATAAAAATTGCAAAATAAATAGCCTGCAGCGGATCCACCAATAAGATGAGAAAAATACTTGGGATTGCTCCGAGGTAAGGTCCAAAAAATGGAATTACGTTGGTTACACCAATGATCACACTGATCAAAAGTATATATGGCATATTCAAAAAGTTCATACCAATATAACACAATACGCCAATGATGGCAGAATCCAAAATCTTACCACTGAAAAATCCGATAAAGGTTCTATTGGTAAAACGCATGGAATGGATGATAAAATTCGCATGCTGGGTATTAAAAATTGCGTAGGTGAGCATTTTTGCCTTGGCAATGAATCCCTCTTTATCTGCCATCAGGTACAGGGAAACGATAGCTCCGATGAGGAAATTCTTCAGAAAATTAATTAATTCAAACACACCTGCGGAAATATTTTTTAGCATTTCCTGCATCTGCGGAAGGATATTCGTAGTCAGGTAGTCCTGCGCTGTGGTGATGGACTGATTCAAAGTGTCCAGTGCATCACTGTTCAGATTCCATTTCTCAATGAAAGACTGCAGCCATTTCTGAATAACCTTCACATAGGCTGGAAAACTGTAGATCAGACCCATAATACTTCGGATCAGTTCTGGCAGAATCATCATAATAAGGGCATAAATAAGAGCAAGGAAGAGAAACATACATAAAATTACGCATGCCCACCGAATTGCCTTGCGCCCCTTCTTTCCTACTGATACTTCCTTCCTGGCAAGAAGCGGATAAATGATTTTTTTCTCCAGGAAATTTAATACAGGGGTCAGTAAAAAGGCGATCACGACACCATAAACAATAGGTGTGAGAATCCCCAGAAATGTCTGGATTCCTGTAATCAGTGTCTTCATATGGAAAACACCATAATAAAAGAGCATACTGGCTGCGATTACAAGGAAAGAAGTTACTCCCCAGCGAACATGTTGATTGTCCCAGCGTAATTTCATATTCTAATATCGTCCTCCTGAAACATGAATGCAAAATATGTGTTACTGCCTGCTGTTTGTACAGTAACCAATAAGTGTCTGCACTGTTATTTATTTAACAGCGATTTCCATCTATTATAACACAGTTTTGTCTCAATGTCTTATTAAAAAAATATAAAGTGGCGATGGCGTTTGAAAACAGGAATTGAGATGCAACAAATTACAAAAGGAGCTCTCTTTCGAGAACTCCTTATTTACACATGATTCTGTATATTATTTCTTAAGGTCATCAAAAATATGTATGGTATTGATAATCGCCTGGGCAGCACCTTCGATACCAAGCACACTGCTGTCAATGCTTAAGCTGTAGCCCGCTGCTGCACCCCATTTCTTATTGGTGTAGTAATTATAGTAGCTTGCACGGCTCTTATCTGTCTTGGTGATCATATCTTTGGCTTCTTTAGGTGTCTTATTGTATTTGCCTGCAATACGCTTGATCCTCCAGTCCAGATCAGCATGAACAAAAACACTGAAGCAGTTTTTATTATCTGCAAGAGCATAATCTGCACAACGCCCTACCATAACACAGGGACCTTCAGCAGCTAATTTCTTGATGGCTTCGAACTGTGCCAGGAAAACCTTGTGGTTCATAGGCATGTCTGTAAATCCAGCAGAAGAATATCCAAAAGAATAAGTATCCATTACAAGAGAATACAGGAAGCTGTTAGTTGGCCTCTCGTCATGATTCTCAAATAATTCCTTGCAAATACCGCTGTCGTTTGCAGCATGCTCCAGAAGCTCTTTGTCGTAACACTTGATTCCAAAATATCTGGCTACTTCCTGACCAATCTGCCTGCCGGCGCTTCCATATTCACGTCCGATGGTAATAATTGAACTTGTTGTATTGTTCATATCTGCCACTCCCTTCTGCAATTCCTTTGTTACTGTTCACTTCGTGACTGGCAATTCATAGGAATTTTGTAAGATTATTATACACTACATCAGGGTAAACTGACAACTATTTTCTTAATTTTTCTAACAAATCGAGAAAATATTCTGGCAAAGGTGCAGAAAACTCCATATACTCTCCTGTTCTTGGGTGAACAAAGCCCAAAACCATGGCATGAAGAGTCTGTCCCTGAAGATGATAGGGATTTTTGCCTGAGCCATAGATCTCGTCGCCAAGAAGAGGATGTCCAAGGCTGGTCATATGTACACGGATCTGATGGGTACGACCGGTTTCAAGGCGGCACTCGATATAAGTCGCATTCCCGAAACGTTCCAGGACTTTATAATGGGTGACAGCGTCTTTTCCATTTTTGTAGTTGATCGCCATTTTTTTCCGGTCAATTGGGTGACGGCCAATCGGGCCTTCCACAGTACCTTCATCTTCCTTAAGATTACCGGCTACAATAGCCCGGTAACGCCGCTTGATGGTATGCGCTTTCAGTTGCTTGGCCAGATCACGGTGAGCCGTGTCATTCTTGCATACAAGAAGAGCTCCTGTAGTGTCCTTATCAATACGGTGGACGATTCCAGGGCGCATAACACCGTTAATACCGGACAGATTGCCCTGACAGTGGTACATAATAGCATTTACCAAAGTTCCGCTGGTGTGGCCGTTTGCAGGATGGACTACCATTCCTTTGGGCTTATTTATCACCAGTACATCATCATCTTCGTATAAAATGTCCAAAGGGATATTTTCCGGAAGAATATCCGGTTCAGTCAGATCAGGCAGGGTTGTCTGAACCAGATCCCCTGCCTGTATTTTGTAGTTTGCTTTTACTGCTTTCCCATTGACGGTAACACCTTGTTCTTTCAGAAGCTTCTGAAGATAAGAACGGGAAAGTTCCTTATATTTATCGGAAAGACAGCGGTCTATGCGCACTCCTGCTTCATCTTCGGTTGCTGTAAATTCCAATTGCTCCATGTTTCAGTAAAACTCCTCTCTCAATTACGCGGTATATGAAAAATCAGACAAATCAATTTACTTGGCAGATCTGTTCCCCGGTTTCAGAAAGTCAAAATCATTTTCTTCTGTATAACGGAAAAACATAAGAAATACCATCACTGTGATCCCACAGGTCACGTAAATATCTGCCACATTAAACGTGGGAAAATCAATTAGGGAAAAATAAATAAAATCTACCACATACCCACGGAAAACACGGTCTATAAAATTCCCCATTGCTCCAGCGAACACAATTGCCGCTGTATAAAGCAGTGGTCTGTAATAAACAGTTGCAGGTGTTTTTATAAAAAGATATATAATAGCCATAAAAAACACAATACAGATAAGCACCAGAAAAAGGATCTTATTCTGGAGAAGGCCAAATGCCATGCCTCTGTTTTCAAGGTAACGAAGGTTTAACACACTATCAATAAGAGTAATCCCGGAGGTTCCTCTCAGATACCTGATTGCAAAATACTTTGTTCCCTGATCCAGAAGCACCAGAAAAAGGATAAGCAGAATTCCTTTTAATTTAGGTGCTTTTAGTGGAAGGTCATTGTAGTCTGAAGCTGTTTTATTTTCCATGATAGATTACCTGCAGATGGCGTGAATTCCCACAAGAAGCTCCTGATCCGTAACTGTCTTGTCAATAAAAGTCTTTCCAAGACCATCCATAAGGATAAATTTAATCTGTCCCTGTTCCATTTTTTTGTCCTTTTTGGTAGCTGCAAGAATGTCCATGGGAGAAAGTCCTTCCACATACAAAGGCAGGTTGTAAAGCTCAAGGCTATGGCAGATCTGCTCGTATTCACCATTTGTGAGGAGACCTCTTTCCCTGGAAATGGCAGCTGCGGCAACTAGTCCGATTCCCACACACTGACCATGGAGAAGGTTAAAGTTCATCAGCTTCTCGACTGCATGTCCTATGGTGTGGCCAAGATTAAGAAGAGCGCGCTCGCCCTGCTCCTTGGGATCCCGTTCTACAACCCCGGCTTTGATGGCACAGCATTTTCGGATCATAACGGCAAGCATTTCTGGATCCATAGTGCGGATGACCTTGTAATTTGCGCATACAAAGTCGAAAAAGCCTTTATCGCAAATTAGTCCGGTCTTTAGGATTTCACCCATTCCACAGCCAAATTCGCGCTCAGGGAGGGATTGCAAGGTGGCCATATTCATATAAACCAGGCGGGGCTGATGAAAAGCGCCTACCATATTTTTAAACTGTCTGAAATCAACGCCGGTCTTACCGCCTACGCTGCTGTCAACCTGTGCCAGAAGCGTGGTAGGAATCTGGATAAAATCAATTCCGCGAAGATAGGCTGCAGCACCGAAGCCGGATAAGTCTCCTGTTACTCCGCCTCCAAGAGCAACCACCAGACTTTTGCGGTCAAGCCCATTCTCAATAAGGCACTGGAAAAGATCCTGTACGGTATCAAGATTCTTGTGTGCTTCTCCTGCGGGGAAAGTGAACTGGCATACATGATCGGATACTTTCAAAAGCTCTGCTTTCACCTGGTCTGCATAGAGAGGTGCTACTGTGGAATCTGAAACAATACACATGCTTTTCCCTGCAAGACCTTCGTCTGTTAGGGCCTGTGAAAGAAAAGAAAAGTCATTTTCAAAATAAATGGGATAACAGAACTCCCCGTCACGTTTTACAAGTAATTTTTCTTCTGCCATAGTTAAATCCTCTCCAAATGTATTATTGTTTATACGTATTTTCGAATGCGGACACCAAGGCGTCCTTTCTTTGTCTGTCTGGATACACCATCATAGATAAAGCGTCCTTTGCTGCGAACGGAAATAATATCGCCTTCTTTTGGCTCATATCCATTGGAGGTGATCAGTTTGCCGTTTACAAACACAAGACCGCTTTCAATAAAAGAAACCATGCTGCTTCTGGACGTCTGAAAAGCCAGCCCGATGAGAGCATCCAGCCTTACAGAAGCGCAGGTGCCATTTATCATTTCAAATTCAGGTTCCGGAATCTCTTCTGCCTGCTCTACTCTGGAAACCAGCACGGTAGTATGTTTTACCCGGATAAGATTTTCAATAAAAAAGTCAGACATTTTATGAAGGCAGAAAAACCAGGCTTCTTTATCCTTGATGAGGATATCACCAACTACACTGCGGTCAACGCCAAGATTCAGGAGCGCTCCAAGATAATCTCTATGTCCAAGCTCCTCAGAAAAACGAAGAGCCTTGGGCTCTATTTTCAGGCAGTCAATAGGATAATCCCAGGAAAAACCAAGACCTCCGGGGAAAAAAGCTGCCATCTGCCGTTCTGCATGCTCATAGCCACCGAAAAGCTTTACCTCTACGCCCATCTGGTGAAGCTTAAGGGAAGCAAGCATATTTTGTTCATTTAAGTTAAGAAAATCCGTAAAGGTGACAATATCTCTCTGGTAAGAGAGATTTGCCAGCTCCCGGATTCTCTTAAGTAAAAATTCATCCTTATCCATAAAAATCAATAACCGGCTCTTACAGAAGGTGTAGCGCCGCCAAGAATATTCTGAAGATCACCAGTGATATCTACAGAAGACGGACCAAGTACGAAGATGTAGCTGGAAATCTTCTGAAGGGAACCATTCAGGGAATAACATGCGCCAGATGCAAAATCAATAATACGCTGTGCAAGTTCTACATCAATACCCTCCAGATTCAGAATTACAGTTGCATTGTCAAGAAGTGTGTCTGCAATCTCCCGGGTGTCCTCCATGGAAGCAGGTTTGATCACACAAACCTCCATAGAAGAAGCCTGATTCGCACGACGGCTGCTTCTCATCGGAGTGATTTTGGAAGAAGCTACAGGGCGCTGCTTCTCAGCTGGCTGTTTCGCAGGAGCCTTGGCAGCAGTCTTTGGTGCTGCTGTATGTACAGGTTCTTCGTCAAAGGAAGTATCTTCGTCAGCCAAATCGTCCTCTTTCTTACGACCGAATTTCTCGAAGAATTTCTTCTTAGGCTTGTCATCCATAGGATCGTCATCAAAGAAATCTCCCTCTTCATCGTCCATCAGATCCTCATCTAAATAATTATCTTCATCATAATCGTCATCATTCAGTTTAATAGAATCTAATAATTTATCAAAAACGCTCATTTTCAATCTCCAATCTTAATCTTCTTGCCGTGTGGCATAATTTCGTTCACCAAAAATACCGGTTCCCACACGTACCATGGTTGAGCCTTCTTGGACAGCAACCTGATAATCTCCGGTCATACCCATACTCAGAACACTCATGTTAACATTATTAATGTTTTTTGCACTAATGTCAACACTTAATTTCTTCAATGTGCGAAAAACTTCACGATTTTCTTCTGGATTTTTCACAAATGGGGCAATGGTCATAAGTCCCATCACTTTTATATGGGAAAATATGCTGATTTTCTCAAGAAGAGGAAGCACCTCATTCGTCGTTAATCCGAATTTGCTTTCTTCCTCTGCTACATTAACTTCCAGCAGAATTGGCATAACAAGATCTTTCTTTGCAGCTTCCTGCTCAATGGTCTGGGCAAGGCGAAGGGAATCTACCGAGTGAATCATGGCAACCTTGTCAATAATATATTTTACTTTATTGCGCTGCAGATGACCGATCATGTGCCACTGGATATCTGATGGCAGCTGGTCATATTTATCCATGATCTCCTGAACTTTATTTTCTCCAAAAACACGCGCACCGGCATCATACGCCTCCTGAAGCATGGAGACCGGTTTGGTCTTACTTACTGCCACCAATGTGACTTCACCTGGGTCACGGGAAACAGCAGCACAGGCTTTTTCAATATTTGCATTTACCTGCTGTAAATTTTCAGCTAACATTTATAAGCCTCCTTAAAAATAGTATATGTTAAACTTAGTAGAGAATATCCTGTTCTTTTACCTGGGAGGAGTCTCTGGCAATGCGGTCATAGCGGGAAAGTCCGTAGGATGTATTACTGGAAATAATGGCATATTCTTCATTCTGATCCAGTATATCTACCTGACGGAATACCGCATACCCTTGATTGATGCAGTAAACGCCTTCCAGAGAATCTGTTTCGCCCACAATAAAGCGCTGGTTAGAGTCATCTTTTACAATAGCATCTCCTTCCCTAAAAGCGCTTCTATCCACGTAATAATTGTAAGCTTCATCAGCAGAATCATCATCTGATTCAATTTTAACTTTACCGTAGATTGTAGCATTGATAAAGGTTCTTACGTTATTTCCGCTGGAATCTTTGGAAATCTTGTTAAAGCCTACACTTCCGCTGTCAGGATCAGTCGTGGCATATTCTGCCGGAATTACGTAAAAATCCTTGGATTCAATAGCGGAAAGGGGAATCTTAAGACCGGTTACTGTATTGGTAACCAGCTCAATATCCAGAAAACGGTCAGATGCATAGCGGATCAGACCGCGGCTGAAGTCAATTTTTCCATATTTGTTACCATCGATTTTTATGATGGAAAAATCGCCGCTCTGTGTCATATCATCCTTGAGAAATTTCACACGAATGGTGGAACGTCCCTCCAGCTTGGCGGCCTGTTTGTCGCTTAATGGAATGATCAGGCTCCATAATTCGCTGGTAATATTTGTATAAATGTTATCTCCGGCCTGCACCTTTTCGGATGTCTTCAGATCCGTTTCATGGTAAGAAGTCTGGTCAAAATCTGCTGCTGTAATGTTCTCCACAGTCTTATTCTCATAGCCGTCCATAGAATAGAGGATAATGCCGTCTTCCTGGGCTTTACAGATATTCTGTCCACCGATGGTCACTACTTGTGAATCTGCATTCCCGTCAGTGGAAATTCCCTCATACTGAAGGATGCTTCCCTCCAGCTGGTTCTTAAAACTGTAGGTGTTGTTAAATTTACTTCCGGAAAATCCTTTGGAAAAGCTGAGCATAGAACTGCGGATATTCTCCAGTTCATCAGCAGTCAATGCAGACTTGGTTTCTGCAATTTTTCCGGAACTTAATCCGTAAACAGCACCGTTGGCATTGATCTTACTTCCCTCCCGGGCATAATAATTCACATAACCGGAGGATTCTGCCTTAAAAACACTCTCTTCCCGAAGAGAAATACCAGTGTAGGTTTCGTTTCGTGACAAAGGACCTGTGGTAACCTGGTAAGATTCGATATGTGTGGAGGTTACAAGTAAAAAGGCAGTAAAAATCATATATAATAACAATACACCAAAAGCAACGGTGGCAATATTTAGTCCGAATATGTTCTTTAACTGGACAAAAAGTCCTGTCATTTTGCCAGGCTTGTTAGATTTCTTCTCGGACAAGCGGATTCCCCCTTTGTTTTTGAGTCAGGCTCTGAATTTTCATACCAAACAATTGTACCATTTTTTGCCGGTGAACACAAGGAAAAGAAAACGAAAAGTGTGTGAAAGTGTGTGAACAAGTTACTGTTCACTGGTAACGTTCCGCGAGGTGTTTTTGTGAACAAAGTTCACAGAAAACCCGAGAGTTGTGGCGCGAAATCATGCAAAGCATGATTTCTGTGCATCGCGAAGCGCGTTACTGTGAACGGAGTGAACAGTAACGTGAACAAAGCTGGAAGCTGTGAACAGCCTGCATATCAAAAAACGAACATATTTTCAGAATATCTGTTTGCTTAATTAAGAAAAATATGGTATGATAAGAAAAAGTTGAATGAATTTCGGAGGAAAACTCTTATGACATATGGTAAAATCAGCAAAAAACAGCAGGAAATTTTAGAATATATTAAAAGTGAGATTCTGAACCGCGGATTCCCGCCAGCAGTTCGTGAGATTTGTGAAGCTGTAAATCTGAAGTCTACATCATCTGTTCATGCCCATCTGGAAGCTCTTGAGAAGAACGGATACATCCGCCGCGACGCCACGAAGCCGAGAGCTATAGAGATCATAGATGACAATTTCAATCTTGTCCGCCGTGAAGTGGTCAATGTTCCGATTGTAGGCACCGTAGCCGCCGGACAGCCTATTCTGGCTGTAGAGAATGTAGATGGCTATTTTCCCATCCCGGCAGAATTTATGCCCAATGAACAGAGCTTCATGCTGAAGGTAAAAGGCGACAGCATGATCAATGCAGGAATCTTTGATGGTGATCAGGTCCTGGTAAAGCAGCAGCCTACTGCCGATAATGGCGACATTGTAGTTGCCCTGGTAGAGGACTCTGCCACAGTGAAGACCTTCTATAAGGAGAAGGGCTACTACCGCCTTCAGCCAGAGAATGACACCATGGATCCCATTATCATTACAGGAGAAATCCAGATTCTGGGTAAAGTATTTGGTGTCATGCGTTTCTACCAATAGTCATAAAAAATTTCCCCTTTAGCAAACAATTGCTGTTTCCAGACAATTTGTTTACCAAAGGGGACTTTTTATTTTTCTAAGAACTCATCCATTTCCAAAACCTTTCCATCTCTCCAGATTCTCTCCAGATCATAGAAAAGTCTGTTCTCCTCATCAAACACATGCACGATCACATCGCCGTAATCCATAAGAATCCAGCTGGAATTGCGGTTTCCCTCGATCTGCTTCGCCTCAAAGCCAGCGCGTCCAAGCTGCTCCTCCACATTATCGACGATCGCCTGAACCTGATTGGAGTTTGTACCGCTTGCGATTACGAAATAATCTGCAATTACAGAAACATTATGAATATCAATTACCTTGATATCCTGTCCCTTTTTATCATCAATTGCCTTGCAGGCAATCTGTGCCATCATTTTCTCTGTACTTACTGTACTCATTCTGATCTGCTCCTTTCTTAATAATGCCTATACTGACCCAATATTCTTTCAAATTCCTGCGCAAACAAATGTCTTTAAACGTGACAAAATATTCGCCAGTATATGCGGAGTATTAATTATCAGATACGTTATTACGCTTATTATGCAATTCTTTATAATAAATATAAGCCTCCTTGGAAGTTGGCTCAATATCATCGGCAGAATCTTCTTCCAGATACTCCAGAGTATCTTTCAGGATCTCATACATACACTCATCTAGGTCTTCAAACGCAAGTTTGCGAATTTCCGGTAAACGGCTTGCTTTGTAACGCATGGGCTCAATATAATCTGCAATATAAATAATCTTTTCAAGAAGACTCATTTCACGTCTGCCAGTTGTGTGATAATTGATGGCAGAAAGAATCTCCTGATCGTCAATCCCATATTTCTCGTGAGCAATATAAGCTCCAAGACGGGAATGGAGAAGAAACGGGTGGCTTCTCTCAAAATCGGAAACCGGAATATTGTGTTCGCTGCACATCTTCAGTTTTTTCTTATTGGGAATGCATTTGGCGCAATCGTGAAGAAGACCGGCCACCTGTGCATCTTTGATATCATATCCATGGACCATAGCCAGACATGCGCTGGTGTACATAACGCCCATGGTATGCTGGAAACGATCCTCATCCAGGTATTTGGAAAGTTTTTTTTCAATTTTTGCAAAATCGTAATCTGCCATGGTCAGACTTCCTTCTTTCTGTAAATTCCATTCTCTTTCATGTAAGAAATCACCTTATCCGGGACGTAATATTTCAGACTTTTTTTCTCTGAAATCCACTGACGGATCTGATGACTGGACACATCAATATTCATAGTATCCAAAAGGGCAAAATTTCCATTGTACCTTGCAGAAAGACGCTGGATTTCCTGATTCAGTTCAGCGTAGGACGCATGATCCCGGACAGCCACCACAAGAGTACAGGCCCGACAGATCCGCTCTGGTTCCATCCATTCGTCAAAAGCAAAAAGAGAATCTGCACCAATGATAAAATAATAGTCTGTATCCGGATTGTATTCTTTTAGCTCTTCCAGAGTGCGATAGGTATAGGTATACCCGGTCTCGTGCATTTCTGCAAGAGACAGCTCAAAATGGGGATTATCTTCAATTGCAAGCCGGACCATATCCACACGCTGGTTATCAGAGGCTCTGCCAGCACGGTCCCGTTTATGGGGCGGGTTGCCGGAAGGCATAAACAGAACCTTATCCAGCTGGAATTGCTCATAGCTCTGCTCACCCAGGATCAGATGTCCCATATGGATGGGATCAAAGGTACCGCCCATGATCCCGATTTTTTTTCGATTATTTTGGCAGTTCAATTTTCTTTTTCTCTTTTTTACCTTCGCGGTATAATACGATCTTCTTACCGATCACCTGTACAACCTGGGAATGGGTGCGCTCTGCAAGAACCTGTGCCATTTCCTTAGGATCCTCCAGACAGTTCTGAAGCACACTGATTTTGATCAGCTCTCTCGCCGCAAGTGCTTCGTCAACAGCCTTGGTGTTCTCCGGTGTAAGACCGCCCTTGCCAAGCTGGATAATGGCATCCATTTTCATTGCCAGACTTTTTAAATATGCTCTTTGCTTACTTGTCATAATTTATCTCCTGAATACCTGCTGAATAGTTGCTATTTATTTATAATAATCAAATTCAAATCCATACATACGGACCGTATCACCTTCCTGAATACCGGCGTTTTTCAGTTCATCCAGAATGCCGCCTTCTTTCAGGAAACGCTGGAAAAAGGCGAAGCCTTTCTCAGAATCCAGATTGGTATAACCAAGCATTTTCTCAATACGTGGTCCTTCTACGATAAATACAGATGGATCTTCCTCGTCAACCTGTACGGTAAATGGAAGGCTCTCATTGATCAGCATATCTTCCGGGAAGAATTCCTGCTCGAATACGATTGCTTTCTTCGGACAACTGTCCAGAAGTTCCTTGATATGGAAAAGAAGCTCACGTACACCCTGTCCGGTAACTGCAGAAATGGGATATACTTTGATACCTTTTGGTTCAAATTCTTTGCGAAGTCTGTCTACAGGATTCTCCTGACCGTCGTCAAAAATACAGTCCACTTTATTGGCTGCAATTACCTGAGGACGCTTTGCAATCTCCGGATTGTATTTCTCCAGTTCTTTGGTAATCTTATAAATATCATCAATAGGATCTCGGCCTTCTGTGGAAGCTGCATCCACAATGTGCACCAGAACTCTGGTACGTTCAATATGGCGAAGGAACTCATGACCAAGACCGACTCCTTCAGAAGCACCTTCGATCAGTCCCGGAATATCTGCGATGATAAAACCGCCATTCTCAGTATCTACAACGCCAAGGTTCGGACTTAAGGTTGTGAAATGATAGTTGGCAATCTTCGGTTTCGCATTTGTAACACGGGAGAGAAATGTAGACTTACCAACATTAGGAAAACCTACCAGTCCCACATCTGCGATCACCTTTAGCTCCAGAAGCACTTCAAGCTCCTGAAAAGGCTGTCCAGGCTGGGCATACTTGGGAACCTGCATGGTAGGAGTTGCATAATGCTGGTTTCCCTTACCGCCGCGTCCGCCGCGCAGTACAACCTGACGGCGGTTTTCTCCGGACATATCGGCAATAACCTTACGGGATTCAGCCTCCATGATAACAGTACCTTCCGGTACCTTTAATATGATGTCGGCTCCGTCAGCACCGTGGCAGCGCTTTTTGCCGCCCTCCTGGCCATCTTCTGCCTTATATTTTCTTTTATGACGGTAATCACCGAGGGTATTCTGTCCCTCGTCAACTTCAAAAATAACGTCTCCGCCCTTGCCGCCGTCGCCGCCATCCGGACCGCCGTCAGGTACATATTTTTCCCTGCGGAAGCTTACATGGCCGTCGCCGCCCTTGCCGGAACGGATATATATGGTAGCTCTGTCTGCGAACATTAAATCTCCTTTATAAGAAAAGGCTCCAAACCTTTATAGATTTGAAGCCTCCTGCTCTACGAATTACTCTGCCTCTACTGGTACGATAGAAACCTGTTTCTTATCGCGGCCTTTTCTGGTGAATCTTACAACACCATCGGTCAGTGCAAATAATGTATAGTCTTTTCCGCATCCTACGTTCTCGCCTGCATGGATCTTAGTTCCGCGCTGTCTGTAAAGGATGTTGCCGGCTTTAACAAACTGTCCGTCTGCTCTCTTCGCACCTAATCTCTTGGACTCGGAATCACGACCGTTCTTTGTGGAACCAACTCCTTTTTTATGTGCGAATAACTGAAGGTTCATCTTCATCATTGTTGTTACACCTCCTTGACTCTTACTGTCAAATATCGATTGTTATAACTATGCTCAATTTCTGTTAATCCAAGAATCAGGGAATCCATAAGCAGTTTCCCGCGCTCAGTATTCGGATTTGTTTTAAAATGGATGGATACATATCCCTCATCCGCTTCTGCTTCAATCTGCTCTTCCGTAAATCGCTCAAGAGAATTCACAGTAGTAATGATCAAGGCTGATACGGCAGCACATACAATATCCTGTCCCTCTTCGGCATAGCCTGCATGTCCTTTAGACAGAAAATCCAGATAAGAGCCTTTTCTCTTCTTAACTGTAATATTGATCATAACAGCACCTGATTAAGCGTTGATCTTTTCGATTTTAACTTTGGTGTACTGCTGTCTGTGACCGTTTTTCTTGTGATATCCAGTTTTTCTCTTGTACTTGTAAACGATGACTTTTTTAGCCTTTCCGTTCTCAACTACAGAAGCGGTAACACTGGCATCCTTAACGTCTTCTCCAACCTTTAATCCGTCATTGCTAACTGCAATTACAGAATCAAAAGTAACGGTTTCACCAGCTTCAACTCCGAGCTTCTCAACTCTGATTACGTCGCCTTCAGCAACTTTGTACTGTTTACCACCTGTTGCAATAATTGCGTACATTTGTGGCACCTCCTATAGACTTTACTCGCCAAATATGGTGGTCTCTCGACTCTTAAACCTCTTTGTGCGGCATACTCGATTATAATAACAGGGAGATTTGGTTTCGTCAAGAGGTTTTGTAAAAAAAATTGTAAAAAATATGAACCATTTATGATAATGTCCTAATATACCACAAAGGAAAATGTCCCAATGTAGTATAATGCTTCCATCAACAGATGGAGGTAACGATTATCAGAAAGGTAGAATTATCAATGGATGAACAAAAGAAGTATGAGGTGATCAAATCATTGGCAGATCATCCAGCCCCTAACAAGCAGAGAGCTGCCCTTACTCTCGGTTGTACTGTACGTCACATTAACCGTATGCTTAAAGGCTACAAAGAGCATGGCAAAGCCTATTTTATCCATGGCAACAGAGGACGTAAGCCAGCCAATACCATCCCCAATGAAACTCGTAATCTTGTTGTCGATTTATACCGCAACAAATACTATGATGCCAATTTTGTGCATTTCACTGAGTTATTAGGAAAACATGAAGATATCCACATCTCCCCTTCAGCGGTTATGTCTATTCTCGAAGCTGAATACATTCTCTCTCCCAAGGCTACAAAAGCTAAGAAAAAGAGAATCAAAGAACAATTAAAAGCCGATAAAAAAGCAGCGAAATCTCAGAAAGAAGCGGATCAGATACAGATTAATCTTGTTGCTCTTGAGGACGCCCATTCCCGCCGTCCCAGAGCCGCTTATTTCGGTGAACTGCAGCAAATGGACGCAACTCCCTACGAATGGATCCCCGGTCAGATATGGCATCTGCATCTGGCTATAGATGATGCTACAGGAAGGATTACCGGCGGTTGGTTTGATACCCAGGAAACTCTGAATGGCTATTACCACGTTTTCCATCAGATCCTCACAACTTACGGTATCCCCTACAAGTTCTTTACAGACCGCCGTACTGTTTTCACCTATAAAAAGAAAAACTCCCC